>CAZMMY010000007.1:12296-15107 GCA_964567495.1 uncultured bacterium | reverse complement strand
GACCGCGCGTTCCCAGCAGCCTTTCATCAAAAAGTTCGTGGAAGAGCGCGAACTGACCGTGCTGTTCGTGGTGGACATGTCAGGCTCGCAGTATTTCGGGACGGGCGAGCGTCTCAAGTCTGAGGTTGCGGCGGAAATAACCGCCCTGCTCGCGTTCTCAGCGGTCAAGAACCACGACAAAACCGGGCTTCTGATTTCCACCGACGAGGTGGAAAAACATGTACCGGTCAAAAAAGGGAAGACGCATGTTCTTCGCGTCGTGCGAGAAATCCTCTATTACCAGCCGCAGCGCAAAAAGACCCGGCTGCAGACCGTGCTCGATCATCTGAACCGCATCCAGCGCCGCACCGCCGTAGTTTTCATCATCTCAGATTTCCTGGACGAGAACTTTGAAAAACCTCTTAAAATCCTGAGCAAGCGCCATGACGTCATCGCTATTCATCTTAAAGACCGCCGCGAAACCGAGCTGCCGGCCGTCGGTTTGATGGAATTCGAGGACCGCGAAACGGGCGAGAACATCCTGATCGACACTTCCGACCCGATTCTGCGCAAAAAAATACAGGAAGAGGCGGTCAAGCGGCAGGAAGCCCTCGACAAGCTTTTCAAATCCATGCGCGTTGACAAGATCGAAATTAACGCAGAAGGCTCATACATCGAGCCGCTGATGCGTTTCTTCCGAATCAGGGAGCAGCGGATGTGAAGACGCTCGCGCTCTTTCTTTTCATTCTTCTGGCAGGCGTTCCCGTGCTCCAGGCAGAGCCTTCGCCGTCACCCGCCGCACCCACGGCCGCGAAAGCTTCTCCGGCGCCGCCCGCATTCGACCCCGACATCAGCGTGAAAGCCTCGATCAACAAGGCTGCGATTACAATCGGCGATCCGGTAGAATACACGATCACCATCACGCGCAGCTCCAACGTTCAGCTGCTTTCCAATATTCCTTCTCCGGATTCCGATATTCTGAAAATCAAAAGCATCAAAGACATCAGCGAAAAGGAAGGTCCCAAAACTGTAGAGGGCAAAAAATTTACGCTCACGACCTTCCGGCTGGGCCAGTTCGTGCTGAACCCGGTTTTGATCCAGTATAAAAAAGGCGAGGAAACAAAAATGCTTACGACCGAGCCTATCTATCTGACGGTCGAGAGCGTGGCCAAAGGCGAAACAAAGGTCGATATCCGCGGCCTGAAAGCCGTCCTGAACCTGCCTGCGGGCATTCTGCTGGCCCTGCTTCTGATCCTGGTTATGGGGCTGATCGCCGCCGGAGTGTTCGTATTCAGACTGTTTCGCAGGAAAGCTATCGAAGGGGAGACCGATAAACCCGCGATGTCCCCGGAAGAAGAGGCCATGTTCAATCTCAACAAGCTGTTTGATTCCGACCTTCTGCGGCGCGGGAAGATCAAGGATTATTACCTGCAGCTATCAGAAATCCTGCGTGCTTACTTCGAGCGCCGCTTCAGCATCCTGGCCATCGAATATACCACTGATGAAATCATGCGCGCCCTACGGCAGAAAGAGCTTCCCAGAGAGCTGCGCGATAAAATTGAAGAGGTTCTGCAGGCTTCGGATCTGGCAAAATTCGCCAAATGGACGCCCGAACCGGCTGAAATCATCCAGATCAATCAGAAATCCAAACAGATTGTGGAGATGTCAGCGCCCAAAGAGGAGGCCCATGGAGTTTCGTAATCCCGGCTTCTTCATTTTCCTGCTTCTCTTACCGGTCCTGCTTTATTTCGCCCAGCGCCGGAAAAAAGTTGCGATCGCTTATTCCGACGTCCGCTTCCTGAAACATCTGTCGATTTCCATACGGCCGCTGCTGTTCAGACTGCTGCCCGTTTTGCGCGCAATCGGTTTCGCGCTGTTTGTGATCGCGCTGGCAAGACCGCAAAAAGTAACCTCCGAGCGTGACTACCAGACCAGCGGGGTTGACATCATCATCTCGCTCGATATTTCCGGTTCCATGCTGGCCGAGGACTTCAAGCCCGAGAACCGGATGCTCGTGGCCAAGCAGGAAGCCATCAAATTCGTACGCGGCAGGGAAAACGACCGCATCGGCATGGTGGTGTTCGCCAAAAAAGCGTTTACTCAGTGCCCGCTGACGACTGACTACGACATCCTGATCCAGCTGATCGACGAGATCCAGATCGGCATGATCGCGGACGGCACAGCCATCGGCATGGGCCTGGCAACCGCAGTAAACCGCCTGCGTGAGAGCAAGGCTAAAAGCAAGGTCATCATCCTGATCACGGACGGCTCGAACAACGCGGGCAATATCGATCCAATTACGGCAGCGGAGCTGGCCAAAACGTTCAACATCAAGGTCTACAGCATCTGCATCGGCCGCGGCGGGCTCGTGCCGTTCCCTGTCAACGACCCGCTTTTTGGCAAGCGCTACATCCAGGCCAATGTTGAAATCGATGAGACTACGCTGAAGCGCATCGCCGACATCACAGGCGGTCTTTTCTTCCGAGCCCGCGATCCGAAGTCCCTGAGCGAGATTTACGAAAAGATCAACAAACTTGAGAAAACCGAGATCAAGGTCAAGGAATACCGCAGTTACGAAGAGTATTTTCACATTTTCCTGATTCCCGGCCTGCTGCTTCTTCTGATCGAAGTTGCCCTGGCCCGTACCATCCTGATGAAGGTTCCCTGATGCAGTTTTTTGCGCCGCAAAACTTTCTTTTTCTGTGGGGCGTGCCGCTGGTCATCGGTGGCAACACGACGAAGATCGCGGAACTCCTCGCCCGCACCGGCTGCAACAACCTGCTCTGCGATTTCACCGCCGACTTCGACCATTGGGCGACCGTCTGCCGTGGC
>CAZMMY010000007.1:11904-12286 GCA_964567495.1 uncultured bacterium | reverse complement strand
ATCGGCGTGTTCTGGTTTTCCAATATTCTATGGAAGCGCAGGCTGGGCCGGTTCGGAGCGCTGAACACCATACGCACCAAGCTGATTCCGAAATACAGGCCTTCCGAGAGGATCGCTCGCGCTATCCTGCTGTCTCTCGTTTTTTTCTTTGCCGCACTCGCACTTGCACGGCCGCAGTGGGGCGAAGAAAAAAGAAAGCTACAGAGACGGGGGGTGGACCTGCTTTTCCTCCTCGACACCTCGCTCAGCATGGTGGCGGAAGACGTCAAACCCAACCGCCTTGAGAAATCCAAGCTTGAAATCAAAAGCATGCTCCAGCAGCTTAAAGGCGACCGAGTGGGCATGATCACCTTCGCTGGCACCAGCTTTCTGCAGTCGCCGC
>CAZMMY010000007.1:8513-11894 GCA_964567495.1 uncultured bacterium | reverse complement strand
TTCATGCTGTTCCTGGACGCCATCAAGACCGGCTTTATTCCGGACCCAGGAACATCGCTTTCCCAGGCCCTGGCCCTGTCTTTCAGGGCCTTTCCGGACAAGGACAACACCAAGCACAAGGCCGTGATCATATTTACGGACGGAGAAGACCACCAGGGCGGCCTGGAAGAAACAGCTGCCGAAGCCTCCCGGGCGGGCGTACGCGTCTATGCCGTCGTCATGGGGACAGCAGAAGGGGAGCCTATCCCCCTCAAGGACGAACAGGGGAGACGCACGGGTTTTAAAAAAGACCGTACGGGCCAGATTGTGATCACCAAGGCCAACCTTTCGGCCATGGAAAAGCTCGCCGAACAGACGGGTGGAATCGCCCTGCCAGGCACTCCGGGAGAGCGGGAAATCGAGATCATCCTGAAGCACATGCAGTCGCTTGGCCAGCGGCAGTTCAAGGAAAAGGAAGTCACGGAGCGGGACGATCAATACCAGTTGTTCCTGTTTCTGGCCCTGGTATTTTTGATATGGGAAATGCTTTTCAGCAGCAATCTCAAAAGACCTCTGAAACCGCTGGCCGTCCTGCTGATTTTCTTCGCATTCACGGGCTTTATCGACACTAAGGAAAGCCTGACCGAAGACGCAAACAAGCTTTATAAAGAAAAAAAATACCAGTCCGCCATCCCGAAATATAAAAAAGCCGCGGAAAAAGCGCCTGAAGACCCCACCGTGCATTACAACCTGGCCGCGGCGCTGTACCAGACCGAACGTTACCAGGAAGCCGAAAAGGAATTTGAAAAAGCCCAGAAACTAGCCAAGGACGCGGAGCTGAAGCAGAAAATCCATTACAATTACGGCAACACCCAGTACCGTCTAGGCAAATATGACAAGGCCATCGAGTCCTACCAGAAAGCACTCGAACTCGATTCAGCCGACAAGGATGCAAAGTACAATCTTGAATTCCTGCAGAAACAGAAAAACTCTTTCGACAAGCAGAACCAGAACCGCCAGAACAATAAAAATAACCAGAACCAGCAGAATCAAAATCAAAACCAGAGCCAGAACCAGAATCAAAGCCAGAGTCAGCAGAATCAAAATCAGCAGAACCAGAACAATCAGCAGAACCAGGGCCAGGGTCAAGGCCAGGGGCAGGATCAAAATCAGCAGAACCAACAGGATCAACAAGATCAGCAGAATGAGCAAGACCAGCAGAATCAGCAAGATCAGCAGCAGCAAAATCAGAATAATGAGCAAAATCAGCAGGACCAGAGCAAAGGCGAACAGGAAAAAGAAGACCAGGAGCAGCAAAATCAGGACCAGCAGCAGGATCAACAGCAGAATCAGAGCCAGAGTCAGCAAGACCAGCAGGAACAGCAGAAGCCGGACCAGCAGGATAAGGAACAAGAGCAGGAACAAAACCAGAGCCAGGACCAGCAGGAAGAGCAGAAAGACGAACAGCAGGACGGCCAGGAAGAACAACAGAAACCGCAGCCTGAGGATTCCCAGCAGGACGAACAGAAACAAGGCGGCGGCGGCCGCCAGCCGCTTCAAGGCCAGATGAGCATCGAAAACGCGCTTCAGATCCTGGACGCCATGAAAGAAAGCGAAAAAGAACTGCAGGACCTGCGCCGGCCGCCGGCCAACCGCGAACCCGCGCAAGTCGCAAAAGACTGGTAGGAGAACTTACATGAGCCTCATCAAAAGACTCGAAGACGACCTTATTGCCGCCATGAAAGCCAAGGAAGCCGATAAACTCTCTGTTCTTCGCATGGTCAAGGCGGCCCTGACCAATTACAAGATTGATAAGAAGAAGGAAAACCTGGAAGACCGTGAGGTCCTGGAGGTTCTTCAGAAACAGGCCAAGCAGCGCAAGGAAAGCCTGGAAAGCTTCGAAAAGGCCGGCCGCGCCGAGCTGGCCGAAAAAGAAAAGAAGGAACTGGCCATCCTGCAGGCTTACATGCCCAAAGAGCTGAGCGACGAAGAGATCAAAGCGCTTGCGCAGAAAGCCATCCAGGAGTCTGGCGCTGCCTCGAAAGCCGACATGGGCAAGGTCATGAAAGCACTTATGCCGTCGGTCAAAGGCAAGGCGGACGGTAAACGCGTAAACGAAATCCTGTCGAGACTCTTACCCTAGCTTTCCCTATAGAATACTTAACATAATATACATTATCGGACGGAAGGCAAGTCCGAAATGATACATTATCGGTCGTATACAGTAAACTCCAGAGGGTAAATCTCAATAGCAACAAGCTTTTAAAGTCTCAAAAAAATAAGCCTTATAATCTTAAGGCTTCCAAAATTAAACGTCGCCGCGCATAAATTTGCGCGGCTTTTTTTTGCCCAAAATCGAAAGGAATCTCCGCATGGAACTGATCGCAAAGGTGTACCTCTCCAAAAAACAAACCTCGAAAATTCTGGCCGACGCTTCCGTCACGCTCCGTGACCCGCTTATGGGCGATCTGGTCATCAAGAAAATCCGCATCATGCAGTCCAACGACGGCGGCGAATTCGTGTCGCTCCCGCAAAACAAGTTCCAGAAAGACGGCAAAGATCAGTATTCGCCGATCGTCTGGGCCTCGAAGGAATGGAAAGAAAAAATCGACGAAGCCGTCCTGTCCGAGTATTCGCGTGAAATCGCGGCCGCGGCCCGGCCGGTCGCCGCGGGTCGTCGATGAAATTGCGTCGTCGTTTTCTTCGTGCGCTGGTTCGTGTGCATGATTTTTTCGCAGTCCAGGCCGCCGAAAGCGGTACTTACTGTGAAAACGGGCGCGTCGTCAAAGACGTGCTGGAAAGGATGCGGGATATGAAACCTGAAATCGTGTTCGGTGCAATGTCGAAAACTTCGGCGGCCGCGCTTCGTGCGCTGGCCGATCGAATGGACGCGGCAAAAACCGCGTTTGAATTCGCGGACGTGGCCGGTGATCTGTCCGCGCTGAATGTGAAGTTTTTAAGAGTTTCGGCTGATTGGGCGCACGCAGAGACGCGCTCGACCGCCGCGTAAGTTCCTTCGCCCCGTCTTTACCGGGGGGTTTTGACGGACGAAGGGGTCGCACCGCAGAGATCATGCGGAGATGATCGAAAGCCCAAAGGTTCGGGGCTGGTGGCCTGTAACAGGGCCGCCTCCCCTGCCTGCGGGTGACCCAGAAAAAAAATCCCCCCACAACTGCAACCGTTCATTCCAGAGGTCAGAACATGAAAAAAGAGCTTCGCCTTACCGCCCGAATTCCCCGTGACTTAAATTCGAAACTCAACGAATTTTGTGGAAAAACGGGGCTGTTCCGGTCGCAGGTCGAACGCCTCGCCGTCGCTGACTTTCTCGACAACTCCAACCGCAACCGCCGCCATATTCAGGCTCTTTTGCGCGGCCAACGCCTGCCGGTGATCGAATTATGA
>CAZMMY010000007.1:7762-8503 GCA_964567495.1 uncultured bacterium | reverse complement strand
ATGAAACGCTTAATGAAGATAGTCGGTGTTCGGCTCGGTGAAGATCATCTCAATTTTTTAGAAGATGCGGCCCAGGTCGCGCCGTCCGTGTGGTGGCGGTCGAGAGGTTTCAAGCCTTCGGATATTTTGCGGAAGGCTTTGAATGATTTTATGTCGGGTGACGGAAAGGAACGGGCTGAGTTCCTGCAGGAAATTGTTAAACAGAAAAAAGAGATCCGCGGATTTCGTTTAACGCCTGCGGCCGCGGCTGTTAAACGTTCGGCCGGTCCCGCTGTTAAACATTCGTTCTGCCGGCAAAATGTCAAACAACGCCGGCAACGTTAAACGCCCTGCAGGTGCGGCATGAAAACCGGCCTCGAACTCAGCCAAGTCGTTTATTACCTCGATCAGGACGTGACCGGCAGGACGGTTTTAAAGTCGGGCGACGTGGTGGGCCTGCGGCTGGTCGGCGGCCGTGTGCTGGTCGATATCTCTCAGCCGGGCCTTAGCTGGTCGATTATCCGAGAACGCGATCTGGTCTGGGAAAGCCCGGCCGGTGTCATGGCGGCTCTGGAAAAAGGCGTGAAGGTGATTAAATGAAGCCCTGCGGGTGCGGTCATGGTCGCTTTCGCCGGTGGTTCCGCGGTCGCCGCGTGTTCGTGTGCCTCGGTTCAAAATTGCCCCCTTCTATGTGCAAAGCCGCAAAACAGGGCCGTCTCCCCCTCATCAAGGCCGCCGCATGACCGACTTCGACGCTGAACG
>CAZMMY010000007.1:5750-7752 GCA_964567495.1 uncultured bacterium | reverse complement strand
TGAAAACGCCGGGGGTGCATCTGGTATTACTTATCTTGATACATATGAAACATCTTCACAGTCCCCCGCCGACAAGGGGATTGATTTGGCCCTCAATCATCAGGCGATTTTGGCCCTTCTGGAAGCGAACCGGGCCAAAGAAGCCTCCCGGATGGACTTATGCGGTAAAGAGTTCAGGATTTACAAGGGGGCGACTTCCGGGACGTATCGTTCGATTCCCTATCATTGCGGTCATCGGCTCTGCCAGAGATGCCAGAAAAGGCGCGTAAACCGCTTCTGGGGCCGTTTAAAATCGGCCTTCGAGGGTATGTTGGCCCCGAAAATGCTTACCCTGACAGTCCGCAACGTCCCGCGAATTGACCGGGCCTATTTCAAGACCCTCCGTGGTTACTTCTCGAAACTCCGTCGCCGGGGCTGTTTCAAGCAAGTCCTGGGCGGGGTTTATTCGATCGAAACAACCTATAACAAAACGCGCCGGGATTGGCACGTCCATATCCACGCGCTGATCGATTCGACCGGCTTCATCAACCGTGACCGCCTTGTCGAGGCGTGGAAGGAAATCACGGACGGAAGTTGGGGCGTGGACATTCGGCAGGCCGACAAGGGTTCCATTCAAGAGGTTTTGAAATACGAATGTAAGCTGGTGGATTTTGTCGCGGACCCGTGGTTGGTCGGGCAATACCTCGATGCGGTGAAGGGTGCGCGGCTTTTCCATTCATTCGGGAATGTCTTTGATTTTGAAGAAGAAACAGAAGAAGAAGCCGACTTGAAAGAGTTGGCAGAAAAAACCCGCGAACGGTGGGAGTTCGTCGCCCGGATTGGCCGCGGCGATTATTACACGGACGAAACCGGGTTCGTCTGGGATTGGAGGGCCGCCATCTTTGCGGCCTATGGAGGAGAGACGTGAAAAACAAGACGTGGCGCGTGGCCTATGTTCGCAAAGTCGGCGATTTCGATAGGTACACGCATTTCGGGATTCGTGCCGAGATTTTATTCCGAGGTTTCTCGAAAGACGAAATTCTCAGCGTGGAGCAAAGAATACGGGAAAAAATCTGGGAGGAAATCTCGCGTTCGAGGAAATCAGGGCGGGTGCGGGACGTGGTGATGGAAAAATTCGAAGTGAAACCTTTTAAAGATCAACTCATTCTGTAGAGAGGAAAATCATGGAACCAGAAAAAGAAAAAAAACTGCCAAGCGGCGACGCGGACATGGCTCTCGATTCCGTCGTCTCGAATATGAGCAAGGTAAACCCGGACGTGGTGACGGCCCATGAAAAGCCAGAACCGGCCGCGCCCGAAAAAGACCCGGCTTTTTCCCCGGATAAGCCCAGGGCGGCCAAGCGCAAGCCCGTCAAAGGTGTAACCGACAAACACGGAAATCCTTTCGACCCTGAAATCCATGAAGCGGACACGGACGGCAAGCCCCTGATTAACTCGAAAGACGGATATCTCAGAATTAAACCCGGCCGCAAAAAAAACGCGCAAGCGAAAAGACCGGCCGCCGCCTCCCCGCGCCCGGCCGCTTCTCCTGCCCCGGCTGTCGAAAGTCCTGAAACCGCAACTCAGCGGAAATATGCGGCCCATATTTCGGCCGCGCTTTTTATCCGGGTCGGTATGATGATTTTCGGCCCTGAATGGCAACCGCGAAAAGACGAAGCGCAGGGCATCGATGAGCAGTCTGAAATCGCGGGGTATTTCGAAAAGTATTTCGAGGTCAAGGAAATCAATGACATTCCCCCCGGCGCGGCTCTTGCGATCGGCTTGATCGGTTACGGGGCCATGCGTCTCCATCTCCCGGAAACTAAATCGCGCATGGGGAAAATTATCGACGCGATTAAAATGCGGCTTTTTTCTGCGTGGAATTGGATGAAAAAAATTCGGGAAAGAAAGCGCCCCGTCCCTGTCCCGACTGCGTAAAAAAAATGCCGCATACTTTAATTCTTGGAATGACCGAAAGCGGGAAAACAACTCTCGCGCGAAAGCTGGCCCGGAAATATCAGGTA
>CAZMMY010000007.1:0-5740 GCA_964567495.1 uncultured bacterium | reverse complement strand
TCCTGTTCTGGTGCTTGACCCGTATAAATCCCGCGCGTGGCAGGCTGATTATTTGACTGACTGCCCGGATGAATTTCTCGCAACCGTGAAAGCCTCGAAATCCTGCGCTCTTTTCGTGGACGAATGCGGACACTTTTTTGATATGGGGTTTTCGGACTCGCTTCTCTGGCTTGCGACGAATTCACGGCATTACGGTCATAACGCGCATTTTATTACTCAACGCGCCCAGCAGATCAGCCCGACAATCCGCGATCAATGCTCCCATTTATTTTTATTCAAGCAATCTTTCGATGACGCGAAGTTACTGACGCGAAATTTTGCGACGGATGAACTTCTTGCGGCTCCCTCTCTGAAAAAAGGCGAATACCTCGGCAATGTCGGCTTGGACGGCGCGGTCTTTCGCGGCCGCGCTTTCTAGTTTCCTCGATTTCCTCGATTTCCCGCCCGATTTCCCCGGTTTAAATGTGTACCACTTGGGGAACACACGGGTAACACTTTCTCGCCTATATTTCCCCCATCGAAATTTTAAACGTCTTTTTCATAAAAAACATGGAGTAACCCAATGAACTATAAAACGCTCACCATGAATGTCCTGACGATCGCGGCCGGTGTCGTGCTCGGTTCCCTGATTATCTCGAAACTCAACGTCCCGAAGGCTTCTTAATCCGCAATTCCCAGAAAAGGAAGGTCGATTATGAACTTCGGCAAAACGGTTTTCGGTGTGGTGGTCGGTGGCTTCTTGCTCGGTTTCGTCCTTGACGAACTCGGCCAGGGTCGCCTCGGTTCTGTGCCTCAGATGATCGCCAAGAAAGTTACGCGCGGTTTCGGGGTTTAATTTTTTAAACGTCATTCAAAAAAAAAGGAAATCATAAATCATGTTTACATTCTTGAAAAAAGAACCTGATATGCAGGGAATCGCGGCAGGCCAGAAAGCAACCGGCCGCATCTGGACTCGCCAGAATCTTTATGCCATTCGCCTCCGCTGTCTTACCGCGGCCGGGGTCGAACTCACCCGCGCCCAGATTTTGAACGATATCTCCGATATCGTCATCAGAATCAACGGCAAGCCCGTCGTGGACTGCGACGCCGATTTTCTGCTCGATTTGCAGAAGTATTACGGCGACGCGGAGTCTGCCGGAAACGTGGACGGGAATATCATCGTCAATTTCGCCCGTCGTCATCTCGCCTCTTTCGAGGAACGCGCGGTTTATGCGATCGGCGCGAAAGGTGTCAACGACATTTCGATCGAAGCGAAGATCGATGCCGTGGCCCAGCTTTCGAAAATCGAAGTCTGGGGCGAATTCGACAATGCGGAACCGCGTGAAGTCGGAACGCACGTCGAAATCGAACGCCATAACCGCACTTTCGGTTCGACCGGCATCCAGCAGATCACGGACCTGCCGTTCCAGGGCGAAAAGTTCATCGGTTATTTCGCCAAGCACTTCCGTTTTTCCAGCGCGACGGTCGCGTATGTGACCGCCAAGCGCAACGGCGTGGAGCTGTATTACCAGATCTCGCCGAAAATGATGGAAGCCTTCTTGAATGAAGGCAAGCGCAAGCCGCAGTCGGGATATTTCCATCTCGATTACTGCAAGAACAATTCGCGCTTCGCTTTCCTTCCGGGTCAGGCTCAGTCCATGCAGATCGATGTGAGCTGGGCAACGGCGGCTCCCAGCAACTACGTGATTTTCACGGAGTCGATCTACACCGGCATTTCGAAATAAATTTCGGGCGCAGTCGGGGCTTGATCGCCCTGCCTGCGCCCTTTTTTCTCAAAAAGGTGCTGAATGCTCTCTCCTGACCCTAACGCTGTGATGGTTCCGCTGGGCTTCGATGCCATGCTGGACAATATCAAAAGCGGATTTTCAAACGTCATCAAGGCGGTCGATGCCGGGCTTGCTCTTTACGCCTCGGTTCCCGGCCGGATTGAAGCCCTGCGCGAAATCAACGCGGACATTAAGCAGAAGGCGACGGCTCCGGTCGCGCCGGTCCAGCCTGATACCGTGACTGAATTTTTCAAGAAAAATTCCGGGTTTGTGACGATCGCGGCGGTTTCGGTTCTGATTATTTTAGCTGTAAGGGATTAACGTCGTGAATTTCGCGGCGGGACTCCCGTGGATTACTCCCGGTTCTGCCGGGTTCCCGATTGATACAAAAATCAGCGGGATTTCTGGGCCGGTGGAGATACCGCAGGAAAAACCGCCTGTGGTTCTCCAGAAAAAAACGTCGGAAGTTTTGCCCGGTGTGGCTCCGATCAATACGACAACCGTAAAAGGAAAAGTTACTGATATGTGGCAAGCGCTCGCGGCTCAATTTGCAATGTCGGCTCTCAGTTCGAAAAGCGGCTCCGACACGGGAAGCGGCGTCGGCGATCTTATTAAAACGCCGTGGGACATGAAAGCGGCCCCGGCCTTTTCTCAAGCCCAGGGCGGCACAAGCGGCGACATTACGGGCGGCGTTCACTACGGCGATTTGATCGCCCGCGGTTTCAAGTTCGATCTCTCCTCCGTTCCTTCGTGGTTCTGGCTGGTCGCGGCTCTCAGCAGCGGCGCGGGCCTTCTCTTTATGCTGAAATCCGGCAGAAAAGGAAAAAAATAATGCTCGAAATCAAAGGCGCGGAAATCGACCCGATGTTCGAGAAGCTTTATGCGGAGTATTACGCGCCCGGAACTTTCATTCCGATCAAAACGGCGGCTGAGTCCGGCCGGGTCACTATTCTCCAAGTTTTTTTTGAAAGAATTTTGATTGGATATCTGGTCGCAAAAATCGACACGCTTTTCGATGGCACGAAAGAACTCGCAGTATTCCGCGCCCTGGCTGTCGTGAAGGGGAAAAATCCGATCGCCCATGTCGTCAGTCATGGCCTGCGGGAGTATGCGCGGCGGCTGGGCCTTGATTCGGTGCGCGTTCATTCTGACGTGCGCGGCCTCGATGCCCTGCTCGAAGAAGCCGGGTACGAATTTCAGGAAAACATTTTCGTAACAAGGATAAAAAAATAATGCCTAAAGGTGGCGGCGGTTCCAATAGTGAGTCGAACACTTCGACTTCCAGCAATTCCGAAGATAACAAGGTTTCGGCAACGGACAACGCGATCGCGCTGGGTAAGGATTCGCAGTTTTCATACGTCGAGGAATTCCCGGACAATGTGAAAGCGGCTTTTACCGAATTGATCGACCTTGCGAAAGATGCTGGACTGACTGCGATCGGTTTTGCGAATGAAGCGATCAAGGCGAATTCTGACAGTCTCCAACTCGTTGCAACGCGGGCTAAGCAAGCCGAAGATGCTGAAAATTTGAAAGAGGGCGTTCTGGTCAAAGATATTTTTCCGATGCTGGTCGTCGGCGTTCTCGGTTTCGGCGCGATCTTCGCGTATAAAAGCATGAAGGTGAAAAAGTGAAAACGATTTATCAGGACTATCAGGTCATTTTGCAGGCCGGTGAATACCGCGCGTTTCAATGTCACGGCCGGTATTTGACTTTTCTCGACAATTCGCTTTCAACCGACATGATGGTTTCTTTCGATGGTCAATCGGAACAGCCGGTCCCTAAAGGTATTTCGATCGAACTTCCTGAAACTGAAAATTTCGTGACGCTTGGCCTTCGCAACCCGGCCGGGTCTGCCGCGACGATTCGATTTTCGATTTCAAACGGCAAAGTCGAGGATAACCGCAATGTCATTTCCGGGACTGTAAGCGTCGAGAATATTTCGAATACGATCACAACTCCCGCAATGGGAACGGCGACGACTTCCGCGCCTGGCTCCCCTGCGATCGCGGCCGCTGGTGGCAACCGCATTTACATTATTCAAAATCATGGGCCGAATGATCTCTGGTTCGGTGATTCGAATGTGGATGGTGCGAACAAGCGCGGAACGAAAATTCTCCCGAATGATGCCTATGAATTGGCAACGGCGGCGGCTGTCTATTTTCGCTCAACGGTCGGAAATACTGAGTATTCTGTCAACGTTCTCTCAAAGGTCTAACGATGCCCGCGATTAAATCGGCCCCCTCAATCGCTCAGTTCGTGACTGACGTAAAAAATCTCATGCTTGAGATCGCCGCGCGCGCGACTGCGATCGCCGGATTCGCCAGAATTCAGTCCGACACTTTCAAAGACGCGACGGGTATCAATGCCGGAACCTCGTCCGGGTACACGCACCGCGGATCTCCGAATTTTGACGTGATTCGCACAACGGCCGTTCCTTCCGATCGAAAATTGCTTCTGCGTTTTAATGGGTCTGATGGCTCGACAACTTTCACGGACTCGGAAAACACTCCGAAGACTGTGACAGCGGTCGGAAATGCCCAGCTTGATACTGCTGATAAAAAATTCGGTTCCGCTTCCCTGCTTTTGGATGGTACGGGTGACTGCGCGAGCTTGGCCGATTCTTCGGATTGGGAATTCGGTTCGGGTGATTTTCAGGTCGATTTTTGGATGAAGCTGAATGCTGTCGGGATTCAGCAAACGATGTTTTCTTTGCGGGAAACAGGCGGCCAGAATGATATGAAAATTTACGTCGATACGAATAATAAACTTTGTGCTTTTGCTCAGCGGGCCGGTGCGAACGTGTTTACGACGATGGTCGGAACGACGACGCTGACGACGGGCGCTTGGTATCATGTCGCCTTGTATAGAATTGGGAATAATTTTTATTTGACGCTGAACGGCGTTCAGGAAGCGACGGTGAACAGTTCCTCGCAAATGGGTACGGGGACATTCACGCTGAGAATTGGCGCGTATAACACGGACAGCGCAGAAAATTTCAACGGCTGGATTGACGATGTGCGCGTGATTAAGGCCGCTGTTTCTTTTTCGGCTCCGCCTTTTACGGCCCCGACTACGGAGGCCGATGATACGACGCAAGCGGATATTCGCCAAACGACTCTGACGATTCCCAGCGCGACGACTCAGGTGATTTTATTTGCCGATGTGACGCTCAACACGGGCGGCGCGACTTATTACGTCTCAAGCGATAACGGAAGCACTTGGAAGACGGTAACGACCGCGCAGATGGGCCAGATTATTTCTGTCCCGTCCGGCACTCAACTTGTCGCCCGCGTGGTCCTGACCGGCGACGCGGAACTTGAACACTTGTCGATCGCTTCGGCGGCGTAAGGAAAAATATGGCTCTTGTCATCAAGGTACTCGATAACGAAAGAAAAAAAGCGGTCGAAGCGAAAGCGATCGAGCAAGGCGGCATCGATCAGATCAAAGCTGACTTTGCGGCCGCGACGACTGTTCCGCAACTCAAAGCGGTGTTGAAGAAAATTTTTAAAGTTTCCGGGATTCTGGAAAAGGGAGATTAAAAATGCCTCTTATTTTGTTAGGTCTGGGCGCGGCGTATGCCGGTTCAAAGATCGATGATTGGTTCGAGGGCGTGTTCGGTGGCGGTGAGAAAGAAACCGGCGAATGGTCGCCCGTCAAGGTCGCTTTCGTGGCTTCCGCGGCCGTGTTCGTCGCCCTGGGCGTCAAAAAGCTGGTGGATTAAATGAAACTCGATGACAAGAAAATTAAACTCTTGCTGGTCATGGTCGCGGTCGGTGGCGTGGCTTATTTCCTTTTCAAGCCGGAGATCTCCAGCCTGAAAGATCGCATTAAGGGGAAATTCAAATGAATGTCGAAGTCAGTCACAAGCTGGACCCGATGACGATGGTTTTTATCGGGGCTGTTGTTTTTCTCGTTTTTAAAATGAAGAAGTAACCTCAAAAAAAAGGAGCCGTATCATGGCGAAGAAGAAAGAC
>CAZMMY010000006.1:0-15411 GCA_964567495.1 uncultured bacterium | reverse complement strand
CCGCCATATTTCAGCATCCAGAACGCGCCAAGCAAAACCATATAGAGCGGAACGATTCTCAGAAATCTTCTGGCATAGAAAACCTTGAAGTAATTTTTCGAAGTTCTGTTTTCAAGAAGAATTCCGCCCAGCAGAAAACCGGAAAGGACAAAAAACATGTCGACATAAACGGAAAAAAGCCCGGTCGATTTCTTGACAATATCGACCAGCCATCCTCCGCGAGGGTCAAGATAAAGCGCATAATGATGAATAATAATCATGACGGCGCAAACGCCTCGCAGGCCGTCAAGCTGCGGTATTCTTTTTGAAAAACCTTCAAACCGAGCACCGGTTTTCGCTTGGGGAACCCCAGGCCGGGCCATATCACGCTTCTCCCGTGGCGTACCCGCAGACATTCCGGTTATATATATAGAATTGCGGCTGATCTTTGATTTTTCCGAAAATATAATCCCTTATTTTCGGTTTTTCCCCGGTCAGCACTGTCTTTAAAATCCTTTTCATTCCCAGCAAAAAAACACTCGCGCCGAAGAGCCCGTCCCGCAGCCCGGAAAACCACGCATACACTGCTGCGCCGTAATGCCGGCCTTCGAGCCAGTTGTCGCAATGGCTGGCCAGCGTTGACGCAAAAGCGCGGCGATCTGCATCGCCGGCGCGATTCCGCCGCAGAAGTCTTGCCGTTTTCCCAAAAAAAAGCGTTTTTGATTTGAAATGCTCCGCTGAACCGGAAGATTTTTCACCAATAGAACCCGGAGTATTCAGACGGTAGTAACAATCCGCAAAAGGCGCTTTGGAATATTTCAGCCCAGCCATAAGCGCGCGAATATGGAAATCGACGTCCTGTAGGTTCAAAAGGTCTTCGTCCCAGCCGCCGAAAGAAAGTGCCGTTTTTGTATTCCATATAACCGAGCAGGGGCCCCACGGAACATCGAAAGACAGAAAACGTTCGATATCTCTTTTTTCATTAAAATGATTCCAAAGAACGGAAGAATCGCCGGGCTCTTTGAAAAAAACGGCGCAGTAAAAAACCGCGAAGTCCAGCTCCGGGTGCAGCCGCATGAAAGCGATCCTCTTTTCGAGACAATGAGGCGCCAAAAGGTCGTCGGAATCAAGATAAAGCAGGTATTTGCCTGAGGCGGCTACACCGCCCTGGTTTCTGCAGGCGCAGGCTCCTGCCTTTTCTTTGGACCGTTTCATAAACCGGACCCGGCCGTCTGCGCCAAACTTTTCATGAACCATTTCCCGCGTTCCGTCTGCTGAACCGTCATCCACGATGACCAGTTCCCAATCTGCAAAAGTCTGGGCCTGCACGGACTGAATGGTCTGTTTCAGAAGTTCGCGGCGGTTCAAGGACGGAGTAATGATCGAAATCTCAGCCATTTTTCAATGCGGGCGCAGGCTGTAAAAATTTTCCGTGATTTCAGCGAATAACAAGATGCCGGAAGCTAGATGGTATCGACGAAAGTGCGCTCAACTTTATTGAACATGTAAAGCCCGCTTAAAAACAGCGTCAGGGTCACAACGGCGGAAATAACCAGGCTGTCCGCCATAGGCGCGGGTGAACCAAAAAAGGCATAGCGGTAATATTCCAGGATGGCAGACATGGGATTCATCTGGACGAGCCACTTCCACTTTTCAGGGACCATGCTCATGGGATAAATCACGGGCGTAGCATACAACCAGAGCTGGACGGAAAATCCGACCAGGTGCTGGAAATCACGGTATTTGACCGTCATAGCGCAAACCCAGAGCCCGGCGCCCAGGCTGATCAATGCGCTTGACATCACCGCGACAGGAAGAAACAAAAGCTGGGGCTGAGGGTGCATCAGCGCGCCTGACTGCGTTCCTAATTTAAAATAAAAATAGAAACCGATAAAAATACAGAGCTGAAGGCCGTATTTCATGAGGTTTGAAAAGACAATCGAAAGCGGAATGATCAGCCGCGGGAAATAAACCTTCGAAAAAAGGCTCATATTGCCGGTGAGCGAAGTCGAGGTCGCGGTCACGCACTGCGAAAAATAATCCCAGGCCAGCAGACCGCACAGATAAAAAAGCATCGGGGGGATCTCATCGGTTGGCAGTTTGGCGATTTTACCAAAGATGATCGTGAAAACCAGCGTAGTCAAAAGCGGCTGCAGCACGAACCATATGGGGCCCAATACGGTCTGCTTGTACTTTGAAATAAAATCACGCCGCACTAGAAGCCAGAGGAGGTCCTGGTAGTGCCAGAGCTCTTTCCAGTTGATCCGCAGATAACTACGGGTCGGCTGGATAATCGTTTCGAATTCCGGCTCGTCGTTCTTTTTATCCATTTCAGCGCTCCGTCAGCGTTTTATGCAAAGTCTTTTCGACTTGCGCGCGGTCTTTGGTTTTAAAATACCAGTCGATCGTCCTGCGCAGGCCGTCTATGAATTTTACTTCCGGCTCCCAGCCCAGCAGTTTTTTGCCGAGGGAATTGTCTGCGACGCGGTTGTATGGCCCCGTCGGCATCTCGGGATGAAGCTCAAACGGCGCTTCATGGCCGGTGTAGCGCAGGATTTCTCTGGCCGCATCGATCACGCGCGTCCTTTCCGTAGTCCCCAGGTTGATGGCGGTCCCGTCATCGATTTTTTCGGCCGCCAGCATACAGCCCTTCACGATGTCGCTGACATGCGTCCAGTTGCGGATCTGCTCGCCCGTTCCCCAGATCACATAAGGCGACTGTTTGATAAAAGCGCGCGCGATCATGGCAATGACAGCGTGATTTTCATGGCCGCGCTCGCCGTAAACTGTAAAAAATCTGCAGGAAGCGGACTTCAGCCCGAAATCTTTGTAATAGGCGCGCAGCGTGAACTCACCCATAAGTTTTGCCCAGCCGTAAGTGTTGTCCGCGTCGTAAGGAGGCCCGACCATGTCTTCGGTCAGCCTCAGTTCCTGTTTCGGGTCGGTCTGCAGATGGTTGGGATAGACACAGCCGGACGAAGCAAACACGACTTTTTCCACGCCTGCTTCTTTCGCAGCGCGGAAGATCATACCGTCAAGAAGGAGGTTGGTCGCACACGCCGCCTGGTGAAGGTCAACATAACCTCTCCCGCCATGGTTCGCCGCAAGATGGAAGACCACCTGAATACCCTTCATGGCCTCATCCGCCTTTTCGCTGTGCAGCAGAGACATTTTTTTGAATTCCACCCGGCCAGAATCGATGTGCCCCTGAATATTCAGGGTTTTGCCGCTGCTTAGGTCGTCGGCCACGCGTACTTTTGCGCCCTGCTCAACCAGGGCATCGGTAAGATGAGAGCCGATGAAGGACGCCCCGCCCGTAATTAGAACTTTTTTATCTTTCCAGAATCCCATAATTTTTTTCTCCGTACACAGCTTCGCCCTCTCAGTCACAGACATGCCTTATGACCTACGGGGCAAAACCTTGTTTAGGAGCCGCGCTGCCTAGAAAGGCTCCACGCACGCCTGGTCGATCATGACCGAAACGGATTGCTTCAGCGCATGAACCGAAATGACCAGCCGGCAATGACTATCTTTGCGAACCACGAATCCTTCCGTTCCCTTGAAAGGGCCCGAACGAACATAGACCCTCTGCCCTTCTTTCAAATAGGGAAAGGGGTCGACCTGAATGTCCTGCTCCACAAATTTCCGGACCGCGAGCAGGTCTTTTTCAGCGACCTCAATCGGCTCGGTGCCGTTGTGCACCATGTTGACCACGCCGAATGTGTTCAGGACGCTGAATTTCTGGGAGAGCGATGTTTTGACGAACAGATAGCTTTTAAAGAGGGGTTCTTCCACTGTTTTCCGGCGGTCGGACCATTGGCGCATGACGCTGATGAGGGGCATAAAGGTCTCGAAGCCTTTCTTGTTCAGCTCGCGTTCCGCGGCCTTTTCATGGCGTGAGCGGGTATAGAGAGCAAACCACCGTGCCGCACACCATTTGCTCTCGTCAACTCCTGCCGGGAAGCAGAGAGATGGCAGTTTGATTTCGGTCATGGGCAGTTCCTGTTTAAATGACTTGTGAGCGAAAGATTATTCTGGTAAAAAGCTCTAGAGGAAAAGCCGAGGGTTCAGCTCTTCATGCGCTCTAAAAGCCAGGCGTCCAGAACGTCTTTCTTGAAGCGCCATTGCCCGCCGATTTTGGTGGCTGGAATTTCCTGCTTCTTTAACAGACGGTAGATTGTGACCAGATGAAAGCCAAGATACTTGGCGGCTTCCTTCGGCGTCATGATTTGAGTGCGCTCGGGTCTCTTCGGCTGTTCGGATTTTTGCTGTTCCATTGTGTTTTCCCTCTGCGTATTTTTGTTATAGTATTGATCGTTAAACTAATACTCTGGATAAAAATATAGCGTTATTATTATATAAAGTCAAGAATTGCTATTTATTTTTATAAGCACTGCTTGCTGTAACTAGCCTGTTTTAAAGGGGTTAAAGAAAAAGATTGATCAAAAAGAGCATTTATAATATTCTTGCTCTTTAACAATGAACTCATAACCTCTCTCGAGAATAAAAAAAGGAGCTTTCAAAATGAAAAAAGGTGCATTGCTGCTGGTTCTGGCGCTGATCCTGACCTCTATCCCGGTCGCTTCGGCTGCTGAAGGTGAAACCATTTGGGATATGGCCAAGTCGGACAAATACGGCAAGAAAGCCGGCGGTATGCTTGGCCGCGGCCTTCTGAACGCCGTGACCTGCTTCGTGGACATTATCGTCCAGACTGTCAACGGCACCCAGGACGGCCCTCCCTTCGTCGGCACCCTTACCGGTCTCGGCGGCGGTATTGCCTGCACTGCTCTTCGCGCCACTTCCGGCGTGCTGGACGTTGCGACCTTCTGGGTACCCGGCTTCAACGGTATTCCGGTTTCCAAGGACTACGCCAACTGCCTTGAGATCTCCGAAGATGCCGCTCCTTCCGAAGCTCCGGCCGTTGCGCCCGTTTCCGCTCCCGCTCCGATCGTCGAAGAGCAGGAAGCTCCGGCCCGCGACCCACTCGAGTACGTCAAGAAGTAAGACTCTTTTTAAACAGGAAACCCGAAGTCTGCTGGAAAGCAGGCTTCGGGTTTTTTGCTTTTAGAGAACTTGTCGTTTTGAAGGAAACGGTCTTTTTAAAGACCTAAATCAGAGAGTGAAAAAAGAGGAGTGTAGTTGTAGGGAGCGAGAAGCTCTGTCGCGCCCTCATTCCGGTCGACCAGGCAGATAACCCGTACGACCCTGGCTTCCAGCTTCTCGACTTCCTTGATGGCCGCCAGGACAGAACCGCCCGTGGTAATGACGTCTTCCACCATGACCACATGATCACCCGGCTGAATAGCCGGGCCTTCGATCATCTTCTGCATACCGTGCTTCTTGGCTTCCTTGCGGACGATGAATGCCCGGATAGGGTGTCCCGTTTGGGAGCTCAGGAGAGAAACTGCGGCCGCAATGGGGTCAGCGCCGAGAGTAGGGCCGCCGACGGCGTCCACTTTGGTGCCTGCGAGCACGGCAAGGATGGCTTTCCCCACCAGGAGCAGGCCCTGGGGGTCCAGAGTGACCTGCTTGCCGTCGATGTAAAAAGTCGAAGTCTTTCCCGAAGCAAGTGTGCGCTGGCTGCCCTTCTGCAGGGCTTTTTCCTTGATGGCTTTCAGGAGTTCTTCTTTAAGTTTAGCGGCGTCCATGGGCCCTTAATCTACCAAAGCTTTCCCTGCTTGGCCAATGGTTCTTTCTTGAATCCTGCGGGAAAGGCCCCGAAGCATCTGTGCCTCGCAATGCAGAAGCCCGCTCCTTTTCAGAAGGCGGTTGAAAGTGGCGCCGATCCTGTCGACCAGCGTGGTCTTGCCGGGCTTGTCGTAGCCGAGCACGTGAAGCGCTTTTTTAAAGCGGCTCATGACTTCCGCGACTTCCTCTTTCGAAACAAACTCCATTTCCGTGGCATATCTCAGCTTTTCCTGCGCGAAGAAGCGCGACAGCTCCCAGGCCATAAGCAGCACGGCCTGTGAGAGATTCAGGGAGGGGTATTCAGGGTTTGCGGGAATAGTCGTGACCCAGTCGCATACTTTCAGGGACGAGTTGTCCATCCCCTTAGATTCCTTGCCGAACACGAAACCGACGCCCGCGCCGCGCGCGATTTCACCGGCCTTGCTCATGGCCTTGTCCAGCGGCAGAAACATGCCTCGTTTCGGCCCGTAACGCCGTGTCGTGCCGATGGTGATTTTTAGGTCGGCAACGGCCCCGGAAAGCGTCTTGAAAACACGCGCTTTTTTTGCGACGTCGTATGCGGACATGGACATTTTTTTTGATTTCGCGAGCCAGCCTTTCGGCGGGCTGACTAGCCGGAGGTCGGAAAAACCCATGTTTTTTATGGCTCGGGCCGCGGAACCAATATTGTCGGGATTTTCAGGCTCCACCAGAATGAAACAGGCGAAACCTTGTGTAGCGGGGCGTGACGGCATGATCTATACTTTCTCCATGAAACGAAAACCGCTGGTCATCGGCCACAGGGGCGCAGCGCGCCTCAGGCCGGAAAACACCATGGAATCTTTCCGTTTTGCTTTTGATTCCGTGGACGAAATCGAGTTCGACGTCTGGCTTTCCAAAGACGGCGTGCCGTTCATTCTGCACGACGACACGCTCGACAGAACAACCGACGGCTCAGGCATCGCGATTGAAAAAACCTTTGCGGAGCTGCGCCGTTACGACGCAGGATATCACTTCGATCCGAACGCGGACAAGGCTTTTCCTTTCCGCGGCAGGGGCCTCTTCATTCCTTCGTTCGAAGAACTGCTCGACGCTTTCCCGCAAAAAAAATTCTCCGTTGAAATCAAACACGAATCCGCGGAGCTGACCCGCCTGGTTGTCCAAATGCTGGCGCAGCGCGGCCTGGAAGGCCGCAGCATCGTAGGCTCCGAGCACCACCTGGTTTACCGGACCATGAAAACGGAATTCCCTCACATTCCGCGCTTTCTTTCGAGGCGTGAAATCGTGACCCGCTATATCGCCTTCAGATGCGGGCTGCCGCCGCGCAAAAATCCAGGGGACGTGGCTTCAATGCCCGTTAAAAAACGGTGCTGGGGCCATATGACTTTTTACGACAAGGATTTTATCGACTGGCTGCACCGCGGGGAAACGCTGGCATACTTCTGGACCGTGAACCTGGATAACGAAATGCGGATGCTGGAAGCGAACGGTGCGGACGGCATTATTTCGGATGACCCCGCCCTTGTAATCAAGACCCTCGGAACTGGTCCCAAAGGCGCCTGAAGCGCGCCTCGTAAATCATCTCGTAGGTTTCCATCTTGCCCGGGAAAAGCCTCTGAACCTTTTTCCGCAGTTCTTCTTTCGCGATCTCGATGTCGACTTTTTCGGTGTGGTCGTCAAGGATCATCTGGCAGATCCACTGCGCCGCTTCCTGGATCTCGAGAGCTTTCTCGCGATCTTCCTCATTTTCAAAAAAACGGAGAAAGTCCTCGGGTGTTTCCAGAAGCGAAAGGTCGAGTTTCTCGCCGCAACCACAGCGAGCTTCCATGCGGGCTTCGAGTTCGAGGACGTCGTGTTCCTTGCCGCACTTCGGACAGCGGATGGGCACGAGGAGTTTTACTCCTCTTCAGTCCAGGGGTATTCCGGAAGGTCGTAGGTCTGGGTCAGCGGCCGGATGTCGTCGGTGAAGGGCGCGACGAAAGGATAAACCACCGCGTCAAAAGCGCCGGAGAAAAGGCGGATCGCGACGTTGTGAAAGGACCTTGGAGCGCCCGTCACAAGCCACAGCTTGGGATAAACTTCACGTTCTTCCTTCAGCGTCCTCATAGTTTCGGGCACGATCAGGAGCCCCGCTCCCAGGTTCAGGACGCCCCTCTTCATGACGTGGCCCACCCTCTGCCGGGGACTAAGAGTCGAACGGCCTTCGCGGCTCATTTCAAGAGGAGGCTCAGGCACCGTGATGGGTGCCGCGGCGGTAAACATGAACAACAGGCAGATAAGACCGGCAAGCTTTTTCATCGCGTCTCCATTCTAAATGTCTTTATTATTTTCGGCTACTGCCAAAAAAAATCCATCGGTTTGATCCTGGGGCGGAAACAGGCGCATAAAGGGCTTCTCCCCTCCCGCCTTCTCGCCGTGACCGTGGCGAGGCTCGCCCAAAGGGCGGCCCGCGGGCACAGCCGTAAGGGCCGGGTTCTCTCCCAGAAACGCCTCCATGACTTGTTCATTTTCCTCGGGCTCCAGTGAGCAGGTCGCATAATAAATCCGGCCGCCCTTTTTCAGGTAAGGCAGCGCGTTTTTCAGGATTTCAAGCTGTTCTTTCTGAAAGCGCAGAAAACAATCCTCCGTCAGTTTCCATTTAGCGTCAGGGTTGCGGCGCAAAGTTCCGGTGCCCGAGCAAGGCGCGTCGACCAGGATGCGGTCGAAACCTTTCTGTGCCCGCTTCAGTTCACCCATGCGCTTCAGGTCGGCGGGAAAAACATTGAACAGCCCTGCGCGTTTTGCCCTCTTTGCCAGCTCGTCGAGCTTCGAGCTTCGGATATCAGTGGCGACGATTCGGCCCTTGTTTTCCATGAGCGCGCCCAGCAGAAGAGTTTTCCCGCCTCCGCCGGCGCAGACGTCCCAAAGCCATTCGCCCGGTTTAGGCGCCATCTCGATGCAAAGCAGATGGCTGCCCTCATCCTGGACCTCAAAAAAACCATCCTTGAATTCCGCGCTGTCAAAGAGATTGGCCCGCTCTTCGAAAACCAGGCCATACGGGGAGCGCTTCGTTTCCGTCGCCTTGTGCCCCGCGGTCATGAGCTTCTTTTTGAGCTCCAGGCGGGTGATCTTGACCGGGTTGACGCGGATGGTGAACGGCGGCCTTTTCTGGCAGGTTTCCAGCAGTTCCCTGCACCGGGCCGGGCCGTAATACGCGATCCATTTTTCCACAAGCCAGACAGGAAAAGAAAAACGCATCGAGAAAGCTTCCGCAGAATCTTCATTTTCGAAACGGCGGTATGCCGGAGGCAAGCGGGTTTCTTTTAAATCCGCAAAATGCGAAGCCTGGAACTTCCAACCCTGGCTTTCGGCTGCGTCTTCTGCATAATTCGGGGGAAGCAGGCCTTCAAGGTGCGCTGCAAGCAAAACCATAGCGTGCGGCACATCATGTTCGGGAACCTCGGCCTGTTCGGCCCAGAGGCGCAGAAAAGTTTTATGCCGGAAAAGGGAGTAGATAATTTCCGCGTAAAAGCGGCGGTCTTTGGAGCCGAATTTCTTGCGGTGCTGATGGAAATAATTCCCGAGCCAGCGGTCCGCGGGGATTTTTACGTTTGAGATTTCCGCCCAGATGGCGGCGGTGAGGTCGAGCTTCCGCCCCAGATAGTCGGGTGTCTGCAAATCTTGAAAGCCGGTTTACCGGCCGCCCTGCTCTCCGGCGCGCGCGATACGGTCGCGAATATCGGAGCGATAGGCCTGTTCGCGCTCGTAGCGGCGCTCGCGGGAATACTCGATATTGCGCTGGGCATCCAGCATGTCCTGGTTGGAAGCCGTGCCGCCGTTTCGTTTTGCGGTGCGGTAGGCGTCGACCGAGCTGTAAAGATGGTTGGCAAGGAGCGGGCCTGCGCCGAACCAGACCGCCGGGCCGCCGCCCGCGAAACCAATCACGGTCACGGCCGTGATAGCCGCGACTTCGACACCCGCCATCAGTTTGGTTTTCTTGGAACCAAGCTCTCCGTTCATGGCCTGGCCGGTTGTGGGAAGCAATAAAGAAGCTGTGCCTTGTTTAAAGCCTTCAGCGGCAGCGGACGGGGCAAAAGAAACAAGAATGGAAAAAGCCATGAAAACGGCGAAAAACTTGATTTTGGGGGTATTCATAAAGCCTCCTTGAGTAAAGAATCTGTCGTAACGATTAACGGCAGATTCCCGGAACTCTTGAGGCTTAATGAAACTAGCGGCTGAGGAAATCAGCCAGCAGCCTGACGCCCACTCCGGTCGCGCCCTTGACGCAGTCCGAGCGGTTGGAATCCGCCCACGCGGTTCCGGCGATGTCCAGGTGCGCCCAGGGCGTCTTGGCAGGGACGAATTCCTGCAGGAATTTCGCGGCCGTGATGGTGCCTCCGAACGGCCCGCCGACATTATAAAGATCAGAATGATGGCCGCGGATGGTGTCCGCGTACTCGTCCCACATGGGCAGCTGCCAGCACCTCTCGCCCGAGGCTGTGCCGGAATCCTTGATCTTCTCGATCAGCTTCTCGTCGTTGCCCATCAGGCCGATGGCCTTGTCTCCGAACGTATATGCGCACATGCCGGTCAGCGTCGCCAGATCGATGATGGCCTTGGGTTTGTATTTTTCGCTGTAAGCGAGCGCATCTCCCAGGATCAAGCGGCCTTCCGCGTCCGTGTTGATGACTTCCACACTCTTTCCATTGTACATGCGAATGATGTCGCCGGGCCGCTGCGGGTTTTCGGCCACGTTGTTTTCGACCGCGGGGGCCAGGCCGACCACGTGGCGCTTCAGCTTCAGGTCCGCGACCACGCCAAGCGTGCTGATCACACAGGCCGCGCCGGACATGTCGTACTTCATCTTTTCCATGTCCTTGGAGCCCTTGATCGAAATGCCGCCCGTATCGAAGGTCACACCTTTCCCGACCAGGCAGATTGTGCCGCTTTTTTGGTACTGCTTCCCGTATTCGAGAACGATCAGGGCAGGGGGTGTAACGCTGCCCGCGTTGACCGCCAGAATGCCCCCCATCTTCAGGCGCTTGAGTTCGGGAGCGCCCAGAATTTCACAGCTGATTTTCTTGCGGACCGCGAGCTGCCGCGCTTCCGCTGCCAGGCGCTGCGGATTCATGACGTTAGCAGGTTCATTGATCAAGGTACGGCAGGTCAGAATGCCTTCGGCCACGATGCGGCCATATTCGAGCGCTTTCAGCTCGGCGGCAGCCGGTTTGCGCTCGGTCAGCGCTTCTACCATCTGAAGCTTTTTGTCTTTGAAATCCGGCTTCTTGCTTTTGTACTGGTCGAATTCATACGTTGCCATGGGGCCGGCCTGGGCGAGCAGCTCAATCGCCTCGCGGGTCCTGACTTCACCGTACGTGAAACTGTCCAGCAGCACGCGCACATGCTCGGCTTTTTTCCCCTTCGCGATCTGAATAATCTGGGGAGCGGCTTTGCGGAAGCACATCGTCTTGTAGTTTTCTTTTTTTCCAAGGCCGATCAGGACAATCTCCGGCGCTTCTTTGAAATCGGAATGATAGGAAGAAAAAAACTGAAGGAACTTGCCTTCGAAACGGCCTTTGTCTACGGCCTGTTTCACAGCCTTTACGAACGCGGGCTCAAGAGATTCCAGCCCTTTATAAATTTTTTCGCCCTGGAAATAACCCGCGATCAAAAGGTCGGCGGGACGGCGCTTTGCAGAAACCGGGTTCATGACGGTCTTCATAGGCTTAAAACCTCCTGTTTATGAATACATAATAGCCTAAAAAATTAACGCCCAAAGGATTTGTTTCCTTGAGGTTTGTTTTGGCCTAAAATAAAGGCCTCTCATGACACGCGCTAAAACCTCGGGAACTAAAGCCGTTTTCTGGTGGGTGGTCTGGATCACGCTCACCATCCTTGCTTTCTTCGCTGCTTCCGCTTTCTGGACCCCCTTCATCGCAAAAAATTTCGGCAGCGTTCGTGAAAACCGCTACGCCGTGATCTGGGTTGCTGCCGTTTTCGGGACTTGGATGGTTTTCCTTGTCCCCATGATTGTCCTGATGTACCAGAAGGTCGATAAGGCCTACGAAGACGCCCGCCTCCGCCGCGAAAAAAATGCCGCGCGCTTCAAAAGCATCCTCGTGAACCGCAGCGCGCGGCTGCTGCCCGCACGGCTTACTGAAAAAATAAAAACCTGGCCCGAAACCATCCCCGGAGGGCATCTGGTGCGTGTGACTCTTAAAAACGGTACGGAGGCTTCTCTCGCTTTCGTGGCCGAAGGCGGCGAAATTCTCGGGCTTTACGACAAGAGTTCATTCGATTTAAAAGTGCATGAAATAGAAGAAATAGAGCCCGCAGACAACCAGCCGCTTCCTTCCCTGTTCGCTCCCGCGAACTGGCTTCGCCTGGACGGCGTTCAGCCTCCGCAGTAAAAACCAAAGTTCAAAGAGATTATATTTAAGTACCGGCAGGAATGTCCGCGCGCTCTTTCTGATTGCAGATGCTTTTAATGGTAAGCGAGGGGGCTTTCTGAATGCCTTCTTCGTAGCCCATCATGGGAATAGTGTCCCAGGGACAATGTTTGGCACAAAGCGCGCAGCCGATGCAGCGCTCGATATCGACTTCCACCACCTGCTGGAACTGTGCCGCGCCCACACCGGGCACGATTTCGATACAGTCTACCGGGCAGAAAACAATGCAGGCCTCGCAGCCGGTGCATCCGTGCTGGTCGATGACTGCCAGAAGCCTGGGTTCTTTTTTTCTTTCCGGCTTCGCGGCGATTTTCGGGGGCCTGGGCCCAACGCGCGCTGTGTTTTCAGCCATGTTTAAATGCTAGCACAGGTTATTTATTTCCCGGAAGAAAATTTAAGGAAGAAAGTGCCCGCCGCGAAGAGAGCAATGGCGGCTGTAAAAAAAGTAATGCACAGCGCCTCGCTGTGCAGGAATTCCGCCGCAAAAAACGCTCCTGGCATTGTAGCGAGACCCACTATTTGAAGAAAACGGCCCGCGGGCGCCATCATCTGAACGCCTCGGCCTTGCCGAAACCCGCGATCATGTAGACCTCCAAAATTTCCATTTCGAACAGCCCGAAATCAGGGAACGAGGTCAGCATTGAAAGATGGGGAAAGGCCTTTACGTAGCGGTCCTTGAAATTTTGTACGCAGGCCGCGTCCGTGACTTTTTTGAAACTGCCGCGGCAGGAAACCCGCCTTCTTTCGTAAATCGTTTTTTCACCCGGCTCCACGGCCATGAAGCCCGCGCGAGAGTCCTTAAGAAGGTTACGTGTATGCCGGGCCAGGCCGCTCATCCAGAAATGGAGTTTGCCGAATTTAGTGCCGTCCTCTTCAAAAAAATACCCAACCGCTGAAAGATGCGGGAAACCGTCTTCCAGCGTGCCCAGAAAGCCTTCGCTGCATTTCTTTAAAATCTCGAGCGCGTCAGCTGGATTCATTCGCCGCCTTCTTGGCTTTTCTAGCGGAACGCCAGATCAGAAAAACGCCGGAACCCATGAGGACATAAGGGACAGACAGCATGAAGAGAACGCTCCAGTTTACACCCTGGAAAAACCGGAAGTTGGCCAGGGCCTCTTTTCCTTTGGTTACAATGTCCGCGCAGCCCGGGCATGCGTGCGCCGCGCCCGCTGCGAAAAACAGCGCAATAAATGCCGCTATGCCCTTCCGTCCAGCCTGAGCCATTTATCCTCCTGGTATTCGGGAAGCGCAGCCGGGGCTTCAGCCGAGGCGACGTCCTCTGCTGAAAAATTCATTTCTTCAGCGTCATAAATTCCCAAAATTTCGCGGCCATTTAAAATAAAAACGTCGGGCACCGTGAGGCTGTTCTTCAAAGTCAGATTGACGATGTGCCCGCCCTCCATAATTTCCGGAAAACTTTTTATTTTTTCGCTCAGCTCCGGGGTCAGCATCCGTTTCCCCTTTTCCAGAAAAAGCGTACGGAACCTCGGCCCCGCCTGCGCCTGGCGGATAGCGGCGTCTTTGAAAATCCGGTCCGCCTTCTTATAAAGAAAGGCCAGAAAAGGCAGGACAAGCCCCAGCCAGGTCGCGCCGGCGGCCTTGAGCCAGGCATAATTCATGGAGCCGCCGTCTGAATATATGGCTTCTTTATAATAAAAGGCCCACCCGATGCAGCTGAGAATCAGAGCGCCGATAAAGCAGCCGAGGCCGAGCAGCCACGCCTCGACCGCTTTCTCCTCATCGCGGTTTAACCTTTTCCAGATGCGCTCCTTCTTGCGCATGAACGCTGAGAAAAGCAGGAACCAGCAGCCGAAAACCGCAAGCGCCCAGGAAACTGCGAGCTCAGGCTCCCGGACCGGGCCGAACAGCGCCATCAGCACAGCCGTCCAGAAAAGCGCGGACACGATGAATGAGCCGCCGAAGGCGAGGATCCAGATCAGCCAGAACCCGAAGCCGAAAACGTCCCGTTTATTTTCAGGCATAGACATGATAAAGCAGCCAGTACACGATCACGCCTGTCACGGAAACATAAAGCCATATGGGAAGTGTGGGGCGCGCGATTGCCGCGTGTTTCTGGAATTTTCCCTGAAGGCCGCGCACTACGGTCGTGATAGCCATGGGAAAAACCACGACCGCCAGGATCGTGTGCGAAATCAAAATCGCGAAATAAATCCAGCGGACGGGTCCCTGTCCCTGAAACTTCGTGCTGCCGTGATGGAAATGATAAGTGAGGTAGGAAATGAGGAACAGCGCGGAAGTGCCGCACTCGCCCAGCATGGCCATGGTGTGAGCGGTCAGGGCGCGCTGTTTGATGAAGACGTAGCCGAGAAGCAGCAGGAAAAAACTCGAAGCGTTCAGCGCCGCATTGACGGACGGAAGCTTCGAGTAATCCATCAGGCGAGCAGCTGCTTCGCGTCCGCGGCCAGCCGCTCCATGGCCGCATCGTCGTTTTCGGTGTTGTAGTAGCCGCGGATCCTGCCTTCCTTGTCGATCAGAACAAAGCGTGAGCTGTGATTTATAGACTGCTCGTCCTGCACACGCTCCGCTTCGGGGATTTCGCCGACAGCAAGGTGAAAATGCTGGGAGGAAAGCCCATGAATTGTTTTCTTGTCACCGGTCAGGAACAGCCATTCGTTCCCAGCGCCGTAACGCTCCGCGTATTTGGAAAGGACTTCGGGCGAATCGTAATCCGGGTCCACGCTGAAGGAAACAAAGCGCAGGTCCTCATGCGGTCCCAGCTTTTCTTTCAGGCCGCGCATCTTGCCGGACATCATGGGGCAGATGCCGGCGCACCGGGTAAAGATAAAGTCCGCGACCCAGATTTTGCCGAGCAAGTCCGCACGGCTGACTGTTTTTCCGCTTCGTTCAGTGAGCGTAAAATTGCCGACATTCCCCAAGGCCTTGATTTCCGGAGCCGGGGCCGGCGAAGGGGCTGAATTTCTCCAGAACCGCACGCCGCCGGCAATCAGCAGGACAGCGACGATAAGCAGGGAAAACTTCTCGACCGTTTTTGATTTCATCTCAGGTTCCTTACCAGCTGCCGCGAAGCCAGGCCGCTTGCGAACAGAAAAAAAGCCAGGCCGAATGCTGCGGTAATCAGGACCGGGCCGGGCTCTGGGTCGCCGCTGAAAAGCACGGCCCTTAGCGCGGAGTGGCTGTAGCTGAGCGGATTGATTCTCATAATGCCCTGCACCCATGCGGACGCGCCTTCGGGCGGAAACAGCGCGCCGGAGAGGATCCACATGGGCATCAGCACCAGGTTCATGACCGCGTGAAAGCCCTGGATGGAATCGAACTGCCAGGCGATCAGGAAGCCCATGGAGGTCATCAAAAACGC
>CAZMMY010000005.1:14804-15808 GCA_964567495.1 uncultured bacterium | reverse complement strand
GCCCGTGCTTTTGATAGCGTATTTCGTGCGAGCTTCCCGCGGGAGGCTCGAGCCCCTCTTTTCGGGGATTGCCGCCCGCGCAGGTCTGCAGCCTCCGGATTTCAGGGTCCAGCGCGGGGTCGCCGCGGAACACCGCGTTCTCGACTTTGACGGCGTAGTCTGCGGTTTCTTTTTCATCGAGATCGGTAAAAAACGCCAGGCGTGAGCGCGTGGCCTCGGCGGCAAAAGCCTTTTTCTCTTTCGCTCCCGCGATCACGTAGTTGTAGCCGCGGGTCAGGAAATTTCTCTGCAGGATTTTCCGGCTTTCTTCGAGCGTGCCGGCTTCTTCCAGCATGCGCTTCAAAATAAAAGGCATGGGAGTTCCTTCAATGCTTTCGTCGGCGGATTCGGCCCCGATCTGGCCGACGGAAATTCCGTCTTCGTTCATGCCCGAAAGAACTCCGCTGAAACCCGCATAGCCGATATTGGCGTAACTTTTTCTGCCCGAAGTTTCCAGCCATTTCACGGCCGGGGTTTTATGGATGCCGATTTCGCGGTTCCAGTCCAGATTACGGATGGAAATCATGCGCCCGTCTTCCGTGGCTTTGCCCCAGTAAGCCCCGGCGGTGCAGAACGACGGGTAGATTTCCGGCAGGGCGTGCAGGCGTTTGATGGTCTTGAAAGAAAGGCCCGAGCCTTCGGCCAGGCCCTTCATATGCAGGTATTCGGAATAGGTCACATACGGCTCCATTTTTTTCCAGGCGCGGTCGAGGTAGGAGTTGATCAGCAGGCCGTTGGCCAAGGGAACGGGAAGCTTTGATTTAAAGTAGCCGAAGATCCGGTCCGCCGATTCCCGGATTTCTTTTTTCAGCAGGCGGCCTTCCTCATAACCCAGGTGATACGCATCGCCGCGGATTTTAACGACCGGGATTCCGTCCTTATCGTCACGCCGGCCTTCCGGACGCAGAGCCCTCATTTCTTCTTCGCTCAAAAGTTTTTCCGCAAGTTCGATCGCTTTCCGCTCG
>CAZMMY010000005.1:0-14794 GCA_964567495.1 uncultured bacterium | reverse complement strand
CTCGATGAACCACGGCATTCTGCTTCCGTAGAAACTGACCTGTGATTCGTACTGGCTGAGGTCGGAATAGTAGCGGCGTGAAACGACGTACGCCGTGTAATCGTTGGAGTAGCCGGCGATCAGGGGGCGCAGACCGCGGGCGCGGATATGTCCTTCGATTTCATGTCCGGTTTCGGAATCCACCTCAGCCGGTATCGCAAAAACCAGGAAATCGCCCATGCGCAGCGCCTGGAAAAAACTGTGGCGGGGAAAAAGTCTGGCTCCGAACAAGGAGGGCACGGGGAAATGGCCCAGCCGGATTTTGACTTTCGGCAGCTTCGCTTTTTCGAAGGCCGCCGTCCAGCTTCCGGCCACCGGAGCGGGCGAGAATTTCAGGGTCTTCCATTTTTCCGCGGCTGCCGCCGAGTAAATTTCCATACGCTTGAAACGGTCTTCCTCCGGCGGGGTGCGCGGCCTGAGGTCCGCGGCCGCGCCGTTGATGAAAACGCAGGTGCCGCCGGACTTGTCGATTTCGGCGCACAGCGCGCCCGAAAAGTCTGCGGAAAACAAAAGGTTGGAAGCCGGAAGAATGGTGGGGTGGGCGGCCATGAAAACCAGAGAGCCCGCGCCGCCGAAGCGCAGGACTTTCAGAGTGTTCGGATAATTCAGCCTTTCATCCATCCGGTTTTCTACGAGGTCTCCAAGGTCCGTTTCCGCGTATTCAGGCGAGACGGTTTTCATGGACCGCAGGCTTTCCACAGCGGCTCGTGCGGCGCCGGACGCGATTTTATCAAAAACCTCTTTCTTTTTTTTCCCGAGAATGAAATCCTGCCAGAAACGGCTGCCGTATGCCCCCGAGCCGGAATGAGTGTGTGTGGCTGTGATCAGTATGTTTTCCGCCGGGATATTTTCTCCGGCCTGGATTTTTTCCAGGATTGCGCCGCGGAGCTCGCGGTCGACCAGCACCAGATCGAGCGATATATAAAGAAATGAGACCCCGTCCTTTGAAACGGCAAGCGCCCGTGCATAAAGAGGATCGTGGACACCGGTCGAGGCCGCTCCATGCCGTTTACCAAAACCGCCCAGCGGCGTGCCTGTTTCGGGCGTAATTTCCACTTTCGCTGCGCCTGCCGTAATTTCAGCCAGGGCGGGAATGGAAAAAGACAGAAAAAGCAGAAAGAAAAGGAGTCGCTTCATACATTAATTATGCCACAGGGCCGGGCAAAATTTGGCATTGGCAAAAGAGGGTGATTCGGGCTATTCTTGGGCATGGCTAAAAAACTGCTGCTGGTTGATGACGAAATCGAAATCCGGGGTTTTTTACAGGTCTACTTCGAAGACCGGGATTTCGAGGTTTCAATCGCCTGCGACGGCGAAGAAGGTCTGGCCCTATTCGAAAAGGGTGATTTCGACCTGATCGTCTGCGACATGATGATGCCGAAGATGATCGGCATGGAATTCCTCCGGCGCGTCAAAGCCAAGAAACCCTCCCAGAAGATCATCATAATGACCGGCGTGAAAGAGGAAAGCATGATGGATAAGGCTCGCGCACTCGGCTGCGAGCACTACCTGACGAAGCCCGTCAAGCTGGCCGACCTTCAGGCCAAAGTGGAGGAGTGTTTCGGTTCTTGAAAAACAAGTATCCTCGCCGCATATCTTGTCTTAAAATACAGAGCTCTATGCATAAAAGACATGGTTTTTTCCTGCCTTTTATTTTAAGTCTTTGCATATCTCTTTCTTTTTCCACGCCGGCGCGCGCCGCGGAAAACCTTTCCGATGAGGAGCTTCTCGATCTTATCCAGCGCAAAAGTTTTGACTTTTTTGTTTTCGAGAGGAACCCGGCAAACGGCCTTGTCCGCGACCGTGCCAATAATTTTAGCACCGCGCCGCTGCCCGCTCCTGCTTCAATCGCGTCTGTGGGTTTTGCGCTTACGGCCTATCCGGTGGGCGTATCCCGCGGCTGGATGGACGTGAACACGGCCAGGGAAATGACGCGCATTACGCTTAAGTTTTTCCTGAACGAAGCGCCTCACGAGCACGGTTTTTTTTACCACTTCATGGACATGGACTCTGCCCGCCGCGCTTCCAGTTCCGAGCTTTCGCCCATCGACACCGCGCTTTTCCTTGCGGGTGCGATTTTTGCGGCGGAATATTATGAAGACCCCGAGATCCGCGACCTTGCCTGGAAAATTTATGAGCGTGTGGACTGGATGTGGATGCTTAACAAGGGCAAGACCTTCGCCATGGCCTGGTCGCCGGAAACCGGTTTCGATCGTCACCGCTGGGATTCCTACAACGAATCCATGGTCATGTATCTGCTGGCCATCGGCTCGCCCACGAACCCGATTCCCGCCGAAAGCTGGGATGAACTCCTCAGGCCGCGGGGAAGTTATGCGGGCCGCCGCTTTTTACACATCAGTACTCGCATATCTGGGTCGACTTCCGCAACAAGCACGACAAGCACGCCGATTATTTCCGCAATTCCATCGAAGCGACGCTTGCGAACCGTGAGTTCTGCATCGCCAACGCGAACAAATACTCCGCCTACGGCGAAAACGCCTGGGGCCTGACCGCCTCTGACGGCCCGGGCGGCTATCGTGCTTACGGCGCTCCTCCCGGCTGGAACACGCATGACGGCACGCTTGCGCCGACGGGCTGTGTCAGCTCTATCGTGTTTACACCGGAGGAATCTATCGCGTGCGCCCGGAATTTTTATGAGAACGTGGAAAAAATCTGGGGCCGTTACGGCTTTGCCGACGCATTCAACCCGGACAAAAAATGGTATGACGACCAGGTCATCGGCATCGACCAGGGCGCCATTCTATTGATGATCGAAAACTATCGCACGCAGATGATATGGGACGTTATGTCGCGTTTTGAACCCATCCAGAAAGCCATGCAGGCCGTAGGCTTTAAGGAAGGGCAGGCGGAGATCGAATGGCCGGAACCCCCGTCTTACAAGGCTTCGCGCCTGGCTTCAGGCATCAAGATGGACGCACTCCTGAGCGACTGGCCGCACGCTCCGCTGCTCCGGATGGACCTTTCGCATCGCGAAGGAGGCACCTTCGACGATGAGAAAGACCTGGGCGCGGAAATGCGGTTCGCCTGGGACGACACGGCTTTTTATTTTTATGCCAAGATCCAGGACAGCAGTCTTTCTGTGCGCAGAAGCGGAAAGAACATCTGGCAGGACGACGTCCTGGAACTTTACGTGGATCCGGACGGCGACGGCCTGAACTGGAACAAGCTGGAGGATTTCCAGATAGGATTCTCTCCCGTACCGGAGACCGGCGAGGTGAAGGCCTGGTCCTGGTTCGGCCGCGAGGAAGACCCTGTCGAGAAAGGCCAGGCAGTTGCGGCGAGCTTTACGGACGGCAGCGGGTATATAATAGAAGGAGCCGTTCAGTGGGAGTATCTGGGCATAAAACCGGAACCCGGAAAAATTTTCGGGCTCTCGGCGGCGGTTCACGATGCCGACCAGGACAGGAGCCAGGGAAAGATGCACTGGTTTTTCAGGAACGAAGACAGGGAGCAGCGCTTCGTCCTCGGAAGTATGGAGCTGGCTTGATGAAGAAAAAAAAATCCGTTTATGGGGCGCTGGGCACTTCCATGGGCCGCAAACTCCGCAAATCCAGGGCTCCTCTGGAAATTTATTCCACGGTCCGCCGACTGCGCCAGGAAAAAAGCATGAGCGGCGCGGAATTATGCAGGCGCGCCGGCGACCTTGACCCGCGCACACTGACGGCCATCGAAAAAGGCCGGATTAAAAATCCGTCGATCCAGACCCTTGAATCTTTGGCCCGCGGCCTTAACGTGCAGGTCAGCGACCTGTTTAAACAGGCGGAGCTGAAAAGCGGCGGCCAGTTCCTGGCCGGTACGCAAAAAGGCTATTTTCAGTGGGACTTTCCCTCGGTCGGCATCAAGGTCGTTTCATTTACCCCCTTTGTTCGTGATTTTTTTTGCGGTAAGATCATTTTGTCCAGCCGCAGGAAATGGGACGAGTCGGTTATGCGGCACCCCTATCCTGTTTTCGTGTCGGTTCTGATCGGTCGCATCGAAGCCGTGATTGAAGACCGGAGGCTGAACCTTAAAGAAGGTGAAAATCTTTTCCTGAATGGCGGCCTGGCCCATTCCTTCCAGAATATGCTGGAGAGGGAAACCGTCCTTTTAGTCATGACGGCCCCTTCTTTTGCGGCTTCAAGGGAACCGGGCGGAATGCCGATACCCTCCAGGAAGTATTAAACTTTTTGAGAGAGATTATGAGACCTTTGAACCTGAAAATGAAGGTGATGGCGCTGGGAATGGTCTGCCTTTTGACCTTTTCGCCGTCTGCATTTTCCGTCGGGGAAGAGAGCCCCAGTCCTGCGGCTGAGAAAAGCAGCAGGCTTGGCTGGCAGAAAAGTGCTTCCGGCGCCAAAACTTCCTCGGCGCCGTCCAAAAAAGTCGTTGCGGCGACCGAAACCGAGCCGGCTAAGGCTGTTGTCACCGCCCCCGTGGTTTCCAAGGCTGCTCCTCAGCCGGCCGCGTCGCCAAAACCCGCGAAAGCGGTTGTTTCGCCCCGGCCTCCGGCCTCCGTTCTGGTGCCTGTGGCCGCCGCCAAAAGCGACCCTCTGCCCGCTTATCCCGATCCCGTTGCCGAGCCGAAAATCACAGTGAGCAAGGACGCTTTGAAAGACAAGGTGAAGACGCTTCGTGAAGAGCGTCAGGCCAGAATGCCCTACCTCAGCAAGGCCTTTATTCATGAAAGCATCACGCCCGAGAAAATCCGTGCAACCGAGGCGTTCTCCGGCGGAGGCCCCAAGAGCCTGGACGATGTTTTGAAGCGGGCGGTGGGCGTCTACACCCCGGCTATCGCGGGCCGCGAGCGCGTAGTGCTGGCCAAGCGCAAAATCTTGGCGGCCATCCGCGGATTGGGCCCGGAAGTGACCGCCGAGTATAATATGAAGAAGGGCAGCCTTTCCGCCGAACCGTTTGGTTCGCGGGCCTACAAGGTCAGCGTGCACCAGCCGATCTTCCATGGCGGCAGCCTCTGGAATGCTCTTTTGCAGGAAAAGGCGGGCCTCGAGATCGCGCAGAAAGAATACATCGCGACCCTAGAGGACCTGGTCAGCGAAGTCGCCGCCGCCTATGTGGAATATCACCGCTCGCTGCAGGCGGTAAAATTCCAGCAGGAAGTTCTGAAGACGCTGAATAAATACCTTGGAATGTCCAAGACTAAATACAAGGAGCAGCTTATTTCCGAGATCGAGAGCCTCAACGTGGAATCGCTGGTCAGCCTGACGCAGTACGACCATGAGACCTCCAAGCAGGAGCTGGAGCTGGCGCGCCTCGATCTTCAGCGCTATCTCAGCTTGAGCATTTCGGAGCCCGTCGAAGTCTCTTCCTTATATGACATCAATAAAATGGTCGTCAAAAAGAAAGCCAAAGGCCAGAAGGGCGGCGACGACGTTTACGAACTGGGCGATGACAACCCGGGAGACTCGCTTTCAGACCTCGTCGACCTTGCCTATCAGCACCGCGCTTCGCTGCAGGTCGATTCCTACAAGCTGGACTCAGCCCGTATTCAGGAAAAGATCCGCGCGGCGGAATTCATGCCCAAGCTTGATTTCACGATCGATTTCGGCAAACTCAGCGAAGCTTTCATCGCAGTGACCGATTCGCCGGGCTTCCGCGAGGACTTCCGTTTCCTGCTGGAATTCAGCTGGAACCTGGGCGGCAACAAACTGACCTACAGCTTTGAAAACGACGAAAAAGCTCCGTCAGTCGCGCAGTTCCAGCAGAACGCCGGCTCGCAGACCTCGCGCCACTCCCTCCAGGCAGAGCTTTTCGCCGGGCTGGCGGACTGGGTCTCTACCAAGGAAGTCGAGATCCAGAAGCTGGACCAGATCACACAGCTGGAAAAAACGGAAAAAGAAGTCGTGCACGACGTCAAACAGTCCTATTTCGATTATCAGAAAGCCAAGATCAAGGTGCGTTCATCCATCCAGCGCTTCAATTACCGCAAGCGGCTGGGCGCATATTCGAAGCATCGCCTGGGCAAGAACGAAATCCAGATCTCGGAATACCTTCAGTCCGAGATTGATATCCTGACCGAGGCCGTGGGCCTGCATAAAGCCCTGGCCGATTATTACACCGCAAAGGCAAAACTGAACCATGCCATTGGCATACGGAATTACTTCCCTATAAAGGAGCTCCATGGAAACACCGCCCAGACCTGACGCGCAGGGGCCTTCATCAGGCAAAAATCCGCTGCAGAAACTGACCGCGCTGATTGAAAAACTGATCAGCCTTCCGGTCGTCCTGCTTTCCAAACTCATCCCGAAGGGTAAAAAGAACTCGGTACAGGTCCACGCCCCTGAAGGCGAGCCCAGGAAGAACCCGCTGGCCGGCGTGGTGAAATTTATTCCGGCTCCTGTAAAGAACCTCGCCGCTTCGCTTTTTGCCAAGCTCGAAGGCCTGCTCGACAAGGGCATCGCCAAACTGCCTGAGCCCATGCGCGGCATGTTCGCCGCCCACCGCAGGAAAATCGCTATTGTTATCGTGATCCTGCTGGCTGTTTTCATCGGTAAGAAGTTCCTTCCGGAAAGCGGAAAACCCAAGATTTCGCTGGAGCAGGCGATGCAGCAGAACCAGCAGTCCAGCGAAGACGCGCCGATCCCGGTCAAGGGATTCAAAGTCGGCCGCTTCAACTTCGAGGATTCGCTGAATGCGCTTGGCACGATCAAGGGTGCCATGGAGTTCAAGCTCAGCTTTGAAGTGCCTGGGACCGTCAGCTCCATTAACTATCGCGAAGGTGAGCGTTACGAGGAAGGTGCGCTGCTGATTTCGCTGAAGCAGGACGACGTTCTGCTGCGCCTGAAGCGCGCGCAGGCCGAATTCAACAAAGCCAAGACTCAGGCAGACATCGCAGGCCAGAAGGTCAAGGAAAACGAAACGCTTTACGCTATGGGCGCAGTGCCGAAAACCACGCTCGACCAGATCAAGCTTGAGCATGAGTCTGCCAAGTACGAAGCGGAGGCCAACAGGCTTGAAGTGAAAGCCAACGAAGCTATGCTGGAAAAATCGAACCTCTATGCTCCGTCCGCGGGCATGATCGGCGAGTTGAGCATTGAAGAGGGCGAGACGATCAGCCAGAACACGCTGCTCGGCACTCACATCATGACCGAATACGTTTATGCCGAATTCGGCGTGGTTGAACGCGATGTCAACAAGATCGCCCTGGGCCAGAAAGCCCGCGTTTTCGTGGACGCCTACCCTGACAAAACCTTTGAGGGTGTGATTGAAAATATCGCCCCCGTGGTGGCCGGCACCAGCCGTACGGCCACGGCAAAGGTCCGCATTGAAAACCCGGACCGGCTGCTTCTCCCGGGCATGTTCTCCCGTATCAGGATTCTCCTATACAGCAAGAAGAATACCCTGGTCATTCCCACCGATTCTGTCCAGGGCAAGGAAGGGGAGCAATTCGTCTATGTGGTACACTCTGATGGTAAGCCCTTGATTAAAAAAGACTCTAAAAAAGAGGGGGAGGCGGCAGAGGGCGGAGCCGCCGAAGGCGCCCCCGCACAGGGTGGTCAACAAGGAGCAGCAGAACCTACCCAGAAGTCCCAGGAGCAGGTCGTTAACCCTGAGGGCGAAAAAGAAACTCCTAAAAAAGACAAAAAGAAAAAAGGTAAAAAAGGCGAGCCCGAAGCTTCTCCGGAACCGGAAAAGAAGGTGGAGGAGCTTACGGTCAAGAAGCGCCCGATCACGGTGGGCTATACCCGCCCGGATTACACGCAGATCGACGCAGGTCTCTCGGAGGGGGAAGTTGTTGCGATTTCAGGTTTGGAAAGGCTTGAAGACGACAAAAAAGTCCGGCTGCTTGAAACACAGGAAGCCGAAATCTAACCGTCTTCTCCCGACCGGCCAGATCCCGGCAGCTTTCCTGAAGTTATGAGTCTCGCAAAAACAGTAGTAGAACGTAAGGTCACAGTGGTCATGCTGACCACGGGCCTGATGGTCATCGGCATCATTTCCTTCCTGCGCCTCCCGCAGGAATTGTTTCCCCCTATCAACTTTCCTCAAGTTACGATCGTAACGGAATACGCCAATGCCGCGCCTGAAGAAATCGAAACGCTGGTCACGCGGCCGATCGAAGAAAGCATCAGCTCGGTCGCGGGCCTGAAGCGCCTTGAGTCGGTTTCGCGCGAAGGCCGGTCGACCATCAAGGTTTCCTTCAACTGGGGCCAGGACGTGGATTTTGCCGCTCTGGCCGTTCGCGAAAAAATCGACGTGGTCAAAGAGCGCCTTCCGAAAGAAGCCAGCGATCCCGTTGTGCTGAAGTTCGACCCTCTGTCGCGTCCTATCATGCTTTTGTCGGTCACGGGCGACAATATGCAGCCTATCCAGCTCAAGAAGACGGCGGAAAAACTGTTTAAGGACAACCTGGAAAAAGTCGAAGGCGTCGCTTCGGCTGCTATTTCCGGCGGCGCGGACCGGCAGATCTTCGTCAACATCGACCAGGCGCGCCTTGAAGCCAACCACTTATCCCTGCTCGAAGTTATCGACCAGATCGAAAAAGCCAATGTCACGTACCCTGCCGGCAGCATTAAAAAGGGGCTTTATGAATACCTGATCCGCACGGTCGGCGAGTTCAAATCGGTCAAGGAAATCGGCTACTCAGTCGCGGGTGTGGACAACGTTCGCAAGATGAGAAGGGAAGAGAGCAGCTTTCTTGAAAAGGGCGCTTCGGGCCCGCGCAGCACGCTGGATTCCATGCGCGACGACGTCAAGAAGCAGATGCTCGAAAAGCGCATGGTGCTGGTGCGCGACATCGCGGACGTGATCGACGGGGTGGCGGAAAAATCCAGCGTCTCGCGCCATAACGGCAGCGAAAACATTTCAATCGCCATTCAGAAGCAGGCCAACGCCAATACCATTCAGGTTGTCGACCGCGTCAAGGAAACGCTGGCGTTCCTGGCTGAGGACATTGAAACGCGCGGCCTTCACTATGACATTATTTACGACCACTCGATTTTCATCCGCAAGTCGCTTGAGGACCTTGCGAATGACGCCCAGTCTGGCGGCCAGCTGGCCTTTATCGTGCTTTTTATTTCGCTGAAGTCGATTTTGCCCGCGCTTTTGACCACGGCCTCGATCCCCATGACCGTGATCGGGACTTTCTTCCTGATGAGCATAGGCGGCATCACGCTGAATACTATGTCGCTTGGCGGCCTGGCGCTGGGTTCCGGCATGATCGTGGACACGAGTATTGTCGTGCTCGAAAATATTTTCAGCAAGAGGGAGCAGGGTGCGAACGCTTACGATGCTGCCGTTGAAGGTGCCGCGGAGGTGACGTGGCCCGTGATTACGTCGAACGCCACAACTATCGCAGTGTTCCTGCCGCTTATTATTTTTGTGCCCGGTATTCCCGGCCAGCTTTTTCGCGACCTTTCCTGGGCCATTATTTATTCGCAGATCGTCTCCACTATTCTGCCTCTTACGCTGATTCCCATGCTTTCTGTCTACCTCAAAGTTAAACCCAAGGGGCCGGAGGCCAAGGACCTGCAGTGGACCGCTTTCATGGAAAAGGCGCTGATTTCGAAAGAGAGCCAGCCCCCGATCCCGCGCGGCAAACGCATTGCGTATTGCGGATTGATTCTCGGCATTACGTTCGGGATTTGCGGCATTATAGTCGGCCTCCTTTTTCCGCGCCTTGAAAAGGAAGTTCTGCCTAAGGTCGATCAGGGCCAGTTCCTGGTCAAGGTCGATATGCCGCTCGGTACGCGCCTTGAGATTACGGACCAGGTCTGTGTTCGTATCGAAAATATCCTGAAAGACATTCCCGAAGTCAAAGACGTGGCTGTGACTGTGGGTTCGGAAAAGGGCGGCAGGGGGGCGGTTAAGCTCGATACGCTGCGGCCATCGCAGGCCATTATCCTTGTGACTTTGAAAAAAGAGAGAGAAAGGCCTTCGGCGGATGTCGTGAAAGAAATCGAACTCAAGGCTGAGAAAATCGAACGCGGCGGCGGCCTTGTCGAATTCGTGCTGGCGGAAAGCGAGTTTTCGTTCGCGGAAGGCGGCAACAAGCCGGTCCAGATCGAGGTCAAAGGTTATGAGTTCGACGCTATGGAAGCGCTTGTCAGCCAGGTCAAAGAGAACCTGAAAAGAATCACCGGCGTCATGAATATTCAGGATGACATGGGCAAGACCTCGCCCGAAACCAAGGTCAATATTGATAAGAAACGCGCCGCGCTTTACGGCATTTCCGCTCTCGATATTTCGCTGATCGCCAAGTCAGCGCTGGCCGGCGTTGTACCCACCCAGTTCCGTGAAGGCGGCAAGGAATACGATATTCTGGTCCGGCTGAACGAAAAAGACCGCGAGAACCTGACACCGAGCGAAATCAAGCGCCTGGACCAGGAAAGAACGATTGTTGTGTCCGCGGAAATTGACCCGCTTCTGGCCAAGAGCAAGGACGTGCTGCCGCAGGTCCAGCAGATGCTCAAGGACATGAACATCGATCCTAACACCGGCATGCAGGTAGGCCTGTCCGGCAAGGCGCGTGAAATTAAAGAGAGCTTCGAGAAGGTTATCTTTGCGTTTATTCTGGCGTTCGCGCTTGTTTACATGATCATGGCTGCGCAGTTTGAATCGTTTGTTCAGCCCGCCATTATCATGGTTACGGTGCCTCTGGCTTTTGCCGGCGTCATGGTCGCGCTGATCCTCGGCCAGCACTCGGTCAACGTTATCTCTGCTTTGGGTATTATCATTCTTGTCGGAACCGTCGTGAACAATGGTATCATGCTGATTGAAACCACGAACCAGTTCCAGGGCAGCGGCATGAGCGTGGAAGAAGCCGCGCTCACGGCCTCCAAGTCCCGCACCCGCCCTATTCTGATGTCCATGGCTACTTCAGTGGTCGGTCTTATTCCTCTAGCGCTAGGCCTGGGCGAAGGCGCGGAGCTCAGGTCACCTATGGCTGTGAGCATGATGGGCGGTATCCTGTCTTCCACCTTTTTGACTTTGATCGTGCTTCCCTTATTTAACATTTTTGTGACCCGCGGCCTTGAGGCCCTGATGGGCGTGCCCGAAGACGAGGAAGACATGGAAGAAGTCGAAGAGGAAGAGGAGATTGAAGAGCCCGCAGGATCTGAGAAAAAACAGGACACCGAAGACCCGTTCGAAGGCGAGGAGCCCGAAGAAGACGAGGGATCCGGGGACAAGGAAGGCTCCTGATGGGGCTTCCCACAATATCTATTCAAAAGCCCGTGCTGGTGGCCATGGTCTTCTTCGGCTGCACAATGATGGGCGCAATCTCGCTCGGGCGCCTGCCGGTCGAACTCTACCAGGGCCAGAATGCCGGGGGCGCGCGGCGGCTTGCCTCCGCCGGAAGTCGAAAAAACCATCACCAAGCCCGTGGAAGAAGCGGTCGCCACGGTCAGCAAGCTGAAGAGCCTTTACTCCAGCTCGCGCGAAGCCGAATCCCGCGTGACCATGGAGTTCGAAACCGGGACGGACATGAACTTCGCCGCCCTTGAAGTCCGAGAAAAGTTTTCCCGCGTCAAGCCCCTCCTCCCAAAAGAAATCGAAAAGCCGGTCATCGCGAACTACGATGACACTTCGAGCGCCATCCTGATTTTCTCCCTGACTTCCGGCACCATGGCGCCGGAAGATATCCGGGCCATGGTGGACAACGAGCTGAAGCCGCTGCTCGCGCGCGTGGACGGTGTGGCAAGCGTGGAAGTTTACGGCGGCCGTGAACGCAAGATTCTGGTCGAAATGGACCGCGATAAAATGTTCGGTTACAACATCGACTCCGACCGTATCATGGACGTGCTCGGCCAGAGCAACGTCAACCTGCTGGCCGGCAACCTGGATCGCGGCCACATGGAATACGCCATCCGAACCATGGGCGCATTCACTACCGTGGAGGAAATTGGTGATATCGGCGTCAAGGCCACGCGCCAGGGCTCGATCATTCCTCTCAAGGAAATCGCGACCGTGAAGGACGCTTATATGGAGCCTGAAGACGCGGCGCGTTTAAATCTTGAGCAGAACGTCACGGTCTATGTCAAGAAAACCAGTATCGCCAACACCATTCCGGTCGTGAAAAACGCGCGCGTCCTGCTCGACCAGTTTGCGGATGAGCACAAGAACGACGTCACGTTCGTGCTGGTCACGGACAAGGCCGAAATCATTTCCAAAGCCATCGAAGAGGTCAAGCACACGCTTTATGAAGGGTGCGTGCTGACGGTCATACTTATTTATTTTTTCCTGAGGCAGTGGGTGCTTTCATTGATCGTTCTGATCTCTCTGCCGGTCTCGGTCATCACGACTTTCGTGATCATGGATTTCTTCGGGATCAGCCTGAATATCATGACGCTTTCCGGCCTGTCCCTGGCCCACGGCATCCTGGTCGACAGCTCTATCGTGATATTGGAGAACGTGTTTGTCAAAAAAGAGAAAGGCCTCGACGACCTCGAGGCCATACGGCAGGGTTCGGAAGAAGTCTGGCTGCCGCTTCTGGCGTCTCTCGTCGCGACCCTGATTGTGTTCCTGCCCATTGTTTTCATCGACAAGAAAATCCAGATGATGTATTCGGGCTTCGCGATCACGGTTTCGGGGTCGCTGATCGTTTCCTTTTTTGTGGCGCAGATGCTGGTGCCCATGCTCCTGGTCAAGTGGGCGCAGGGTAAGCTGAACGTCCACAAGAAAGGAGAGGGCGGGGACCACAAGCAGGATTTCATGACCCGTTGGTATAAAAAAATTATGGGCTGGAACCTGAAGCTGCGTTATCCGGTCGCCTTTGCGGTGGTTCTCTGTTTTATCTTCGCAGGCGGAAAAATCGCCAAAATGCCGATCGACCATCCCAGCACTCTCGAGGAAAACGAGTTTTCTATCGTTGTATTTCCGCTGGCCGGTGCCCGGCTCGAAGCCAATGATGACGCGGTCAAGAAAGTCGAGGAAATCCTCAACCAGGTGCCCGACGTCGAGATGTTCAACTCCACGGTCCGAAAAGACACCGTCACGATTTTTGTGCGCCTGAAACCCAAAGCGAAGCGGACATATTCGAAAGAAGAGATCATGGAGCTCCTGGACCAGAAGGGCAACGAGCTGGTCAAGGAGGTGCACGACGACTATAGCCTGCTGATTGACGAAGGGCAGGGCAGCGACGAAGCCAAAAAACTGATCGTCAACATTTTCGGCAACGAGAACGACCAGCTTGAAAAGCTGGCCACGGAATTTTCGAAACGCATGGGCCAGGTGCCGGGTATCAGCAACATCGTCATGACCGACCTTCGCAAAAGGCCTGAATACGCGCTGGTGGTCGACAAAGGACGCGCCGCGACTTACGGACTTACGGTCAAGGACGTGGCCGATTCTATTCACGCGCAGGTCCGCGGCATGCGCCCCACGAAATTCCATGAACTGGAAAAAGGCCAGGAAATCGAAACCATCACCCGTCTTCAGCCGATTTACCGCCAGAAGATCGAAGATCTCCGTTACATTTACATTCCGGCGCATAACTCAGGCATCCAGGTCCCGCTCGGGGAACTGGCGAATTTCGTGCCTACGACCGGCCCGCAATCAATCGACCGGAAAGACAAATACCGTTATGTGTTTGTGAAAGGCGACTGCAAAGGCGCGCTGGAAAAAGTCGCGGGCGACGTGAAGAAGGCGCTCAAGGACATCAAGCTGCCCGAGGATTATTACTGGCGCTTCGGCGGGACTTACGAAACCCTGATCCAGGGCAAATCGCAGCTGAGTATCGCTCTGCTGCTGACGGTTTTCCTGGTCTACATGGTCATGGCCTGCCTGTTTGAAAGCTACCTGCAGCCGTTCCTGGTCATGCTGTCCGTTCCCATGGCCACGATCGGCATCTGGCTGTCCCTTGCCCTGACCAAAAAACCGCTTTCCGAGAACGTGTTTATCGGCATGATCCTGCTGGCCGGTTACGTGGTCAACGCGGCCATCATTATGATCGACCATATGAACCATTTGAAGGCCAAGGAGGCCCTGGACACTGAGACGGCCCTCCTTCACTCGGGCATGGACCGCCTGCGCCCCATCACTATGACCACGATCTCCACCAGCCTGGGGTTCGCCCCCATGGCCATGAGCTGGGGAAATTCCAGTGAACTTTGGGCGCCTTTGGCCGTTACCGTTATAGGAGGGCTTTGGAGCTCCACGATCCTTACCCTTTTCGTCCTGCCCAACTTCGTGCTGATCGCCGAAGATGTTATGCAGGGAATTAAAAACTTTTTTCACGGCGTTATTTCAATTATTACCGAGATCATGAAGGGAAATTTTAATTTCGGGATGGCCGCGGCTCGCGCCAAAACAGGCGCATCGGCCGTCGGTTCCGTTATAAAACGGATATTCCACCGTCCCAAAAAAGGGGAGCCCCAATGACAGAACAGAAAAGCACGACACCCAGCACGCCCGGAGCGCATAAGGTCTACAAGCGCAAGATCCGGAACATCCTGATCCACAAGCCCATGCAGCGCGAGTTCTCACTTGTCCTGATCGCGCTCCTTATGGTCTCGACCCTGGCGGTCGGCTACGTCATTCACAGCACCATCCGTGAGATGGCCTTCAGCGGCTACCGCTTCGGCAAGGTCAGCCCGTATGACGTGCTGTCCGATATCAGCTACCAGCTGGTGGTGCGCGTCAGCTGCGTGCTCTTCATCACGCTGGTGGTCATTGCTTTTTACGGGGTCTTCTTCCTTCACAGGGTCGCGGGCCCGGTCTACCGTTTCCGGCAGACGTTCCTGAAGCTGAATGACGGCGAAGTGCCTCCGCACATCCATCTGCGTGAAGGCGACTACTTCAC
>CAZMMY010000004.1:6519-16290 GCA_964567495.1 uncultured bacterium | reverse complement strand
TGAACCTGCCGCGACCGTCGAAACTCGTAGACCACGTTGCCGTTCACGTCGCGCGTCAGGTCGTCGGGAGTGGGGCCCAGTCCGCCGGACATAATCACAAGGCTGCATTCAGGAAGATGGCTGCGGAGGATGCGGTGGATTTCAGCGATAGAATCCGGGCAGGAAACCTGGCGTGTGACTTCAAAGCCGAGCGCGGTCAGTCGTCTCCCCAGAAACCGGGCGTTGGTGTTCAGGACGCTTCCCTTCAGCAGCTCATTGCCGACTGTAAGGATGAGGGCTGAGGAAGCGGCCGAGCTCATACCCTGAATACCAGGAGGAGCATCAGACGGGTGTAGATGCCGGCGACCACGTCGTCGGCCATGATGCCCCAGTAACCGTGAAATTTTTCAGCGCGGCGGCATGGCCACGGCTTGAAAATATCGAACACGCGGAAGAATAGAAAGCCCGTCAGAAAAACATCTGGAGAAAGGGGCGCAGCGCAGAACGCGATCATCATACCCACGACTTCGTCGACCACAATATAGCCTGGGTCTTCCTCTTTCTTCAGGTTCAGCCGCTGATATGCCCACCACCCCGCCGCCGTAAAACCTGCGATCAGCAGAATGTAAAGCAGGCCGTTCCAATGTGTCAGCGCGAAAGCGAAACCGCCCACGAGCGAGCCCCAGGTCCCGGGAGCATACGGAATCAGCCCGACCCCGAAAGCCGTGACAAATTTCGCAAAACCGGGCGTGAGATTGGAGAAAAAGTTCGACTTCATGAACGTGTAGCCGGAAAACACCGTAATGAACAGGCAGGCGAAGAGCTGCAGATAAAGAAGGGCGTGGAAAAATTCGAAGAAGCCCGTTTCCTTCAGGAGCATGCAGAGGAAGGCGTTGGTAATGACCGACACCTGCACGCCAAACTTGATTTTGCCGAGCTTCTCCGCGGCCACCGCACGGCCTTCGAGCACCCAGGCAAGGCGGCAGAAGGTCACGAAAATCTCACGCGCCAGGATGGGCACGGTCCACCAAATGGAGTAATAACCAAGACGAGCGAAAAGAACAAGGGGGATCAGGATAAGGAATTTGTCAGACGTCGGGTCAAGAATGCGTCCCAGGTCGCTCTGCGTTTTATATTTGCGGGCGAGCTGGCCGTCCCACCAGTCGGTCCAGGCGGCGAAAATAAAGACCAGGAAGGCGATGAACGGCTGCTGCCGGATAATAAAGGGAAGGGCGCAGCTGAGCATGACCCGGACGTAAGTCAGGGCATTCGGTGTCTGAGGATGGCTTTTAAAGCTTTCCCACCAGGTCATATTCCTCTGCTTCCGTTATTGTAACTGTGTAAAATTCCCCTGGCCTCAGAGCTTTACGGGTTTTGATAATAACGTTCGCATCGACGTCAGGCGCATCTCGGTAAGTGCGGCCGGTCCACGCGCCGCCGCGTTCTTCGGACTTTCTCTCGACCAGGACCTTCACTTCCCGGCCGACCATTTTCCGGTTGTTCTCGCGCGAGATTTTCTGCTGAAGCTTCATGGCGCGGTCGTAACGTTCTTTCTTGGTCTTCTCCGGCACCTGGTTCGGATAGGAAGCCGAAGGAGTTCCTTCTTCCTGCGAATACATAAAAACACCAAGACGCTCGAAACGCACCTGCTCCATGAAATCGAGGAGCTGCTGAAAATCATTTTCCGTCTCGCCGGGAAAACCCACGATAAACGTGGTACGAATGGCAAGGCCGGGCACGGTTTCACGAAATTGGCTGATCAAGTCCGCCGTACGCCGCTGGGTAATACCGCGCTTCATGGCCGTAAGCATGGGGTCGCTCGCGTGCTGGAGCGGCATGTCGAGATAATGACAGACCTTTTCGCAGTCGCGCATGGCCTCCATCAGCTCGCGAGTGACGCAGGAAGGATAGGCGTAAAGCACGCGGATCCATTCGAGCCCCTTGACCTTGTTGAGCTGGCGCAAAAGCTCCGGCAGCAGGAACTCACCGCCGTTGTCGCGGCCGAAATATGTCGTGTCCTGCCCAGTCACGATAATTTCTTTCGCGCCCTGCCCCACCAGCATCTCGGCCTCTCTGACCACGTCGTCGATAGAACGCGAGCGGTGCTTGCCGCGGAAACTCGGGATGGAGCAGAACGTGCAGATATGGTCGCAGCCTTCGGAAATCTTCAGGAAACGGTAATGCTGCGGCGTAAGAGCGACACGCGGCTCTGAACCCGAAGCCAGATAACCCGGCTCGCCCACCGTGAAAACTTTTTTGCCTTTCGTCACGGTGTCCATGATCTCGGGGATCTTGGCATACTCGCCGGACCCGATGAACGCATCGACTTCCTTGAGCTGCTCGCGCAAATCGTCGGGAAAGCGCTGGACCATGCAGCCCATGACAATAACAGCGTCGATTTTTTTTGATTTCTTCAGCTCGAGGAGCTCGAGCATACGGTCGATCGATTCCTTCTGGGCTTCCTGGATAAACGAGCAGGTATTTAAAAGGATGACGTCGCAGCGGTCGACCGAGTCGACAATGGCGAAGCGCGAAGGGTCGAGCTTGCCGAGAATATGTTCGCTGTCCACGAGGGTCTTGGAGCAGCCGAGCGACATCATACCGATACGGACTCTGCCCCCTGAACTCGATGCGTTTGAACGGGTTGTCGTATGGGCCGGATGAGCTGACATAGATGGGCTATTTTACCCTAATCGGGAAGCTCCAGCAAGGCTGCCCCGGAGCGTCTATTTCAGCTCCGGCGAGCCGGGTATCCGGGCGCCCGTCCTGAGTGCGGTCCAGGCCATGCCGGCCGCGCAGGCAGCATGGACGAAAAGCGCTGCGAAGTAAAAGAAACCGTGCGGTACGGAATAAACGTAATAGGTCTCCATGATACCAATACGGTCGTTCAGCACTACAAAACGGACAAAATTTGCGAAACCGTGAAAAATAACAGCGGAAGCCAGGCTTCCCGTCCTCAAATAATAAAAGGCAAGGAAAGATTCAAACAGGTTCTCGCCAAGATAAAAAGGCAGAATTCCAAGGCCTGAAGCGGCGGCCTTCGGCCAAAGCGCCGGGATCACCACCGCGTTAAGCACCAGGAGATGGATCACAAAACCCGGAACCGTTCCGAACCAGCGAACAAGATACTGAAGGAGAACGGCGCGAAAAAAGATTTCCCAGGCCAGCATGGCCAGGAGCCAGCCCGTGAGATGGAAAAACCAGTGCGAGCCGGGCGAAAGAATTCCCTGCGTCCCTTCGAAATTAATGAAATATATAACAGCGGGGCCGTTAAGAGCGGCGAAGAAGACGATGCCGAGCAGCAGGCCCTCAAGCGTGCCTTCCCTGCTCTTTTCACGCAGGAAAGACGGATAAGGAATATTGAATCTGGGCATAAAAAGAATATCGGCAGAAGGCGCTGTTTGTTAAGCGGCTGAAGGGAAAAGCTTAAACGAGGCTGGCGTCCTGCTGATCCAGGATTTTCTTCCTGAGGTCGCGAAGTGTGGTCATAGAATCGCCGTCGCTATTGCCGGCGACCGTCTGTTCGTCTTTTTCTTCCGCGTCACGCTGCTGCTGAAGCACGATGTTCTGCTGCTGCGCAACGGGCGCGATGGCAGCATCCATGCCGACCTGCGTCAGGATAGGCTGATCGATCTGCTGCTGGCTGCCCATCGGGTCAAAGCCATTGGTAAACATATCCTGCCAGAAACGGATGAAACCTTCGGTCAAAGGAACGTCTCGGGTACTTTCTTCCCATTGCGCCATAATCAGGTCGATTGGATTCTTTACCGGTTCTGTCACTGAGGTGATCGCTTCTTCGCTTTTAACAGCTGCCAGGGTGGAAACAACAGCCGTTTCTTCTGTTTTTACCGGCGTTGAAATAATCGTTTTAGGCAATACTGAAACGGGTTTGGGCGTTTCGATTACGCGCGGCTTTACGGCAGACTCCGTGATTGGCGCTGCAACCACGACAGGCATGACCTGGCTTGTCACCTGCTCGGCGCTTCCCGTTGTGAGAGCAGCATCCACGGTAGAAGTCGTCCCTCTGCCTGTTTTACCGGCTAAGGCTGAGTCGAACGGCAGCGGCGGCAGTATTTCGCCGCCCGTTGTACCGCTCGTGCCGCCTTCAGACGCACCATTAGTGTTTCCTGATATTCCCTTGTCCGGCATGGCCAGGATAAGTGCCAGCTGATTCAAAAAGTACTCTCTCGAGATAGAAACCTCATAACTGTAGAAGCTCGAAATCTCAGGTCTGAATTGGCCGATAGAAAACGTAACGGTATTTTCGTTGATCGCGAAGCCCCAGAGGTCGTTGCGGTAATCATCGCTCAAACCGAGCTTATCGAGAAGCGGACGAAGTGAACCGCTTCCAAGGTTCTGCCCTGCCGGACTGATGACTTCGAACCAGGGCTGGCCGGTAGCGGGGTAAATTTCTTTGCTCGTAAACACATATTGTTTTCCATCAATCGCGTCGTAGGCCGTGGTGTTCTGCGGAATCGGAGCGTCATAAAGCGAGCCGGTCGGGCCCGTACCGACAATCGCGTTAGTGTCCATGTCTACCAGCCAGTAAGCTCTCTGGTGCTGCATGTTACCGCCCGTAATAGCGAGTCTTCCTTCCAGTCCCTGTGAATACTGCAGGTGCTGCAGATGCGTGACAGGTAGGGCAAGCGGAGCGTTCATGACAGGGGCGCTGAGCGCACCGCTGGTCACTTTGAATTTTCCGGTCGTAACTTCATTGTGGCTCGACTCGATGAAGAAGTAAATGGTGTCGGCGCCGGAGGGATCCTTGCCGAGGTTGATACCGGCGGACGGAACGTAATAACCCTGTTCTGCGTTCGGCATGTCGAATTTCTGTTCGGAAATAGGCTGCCCGTTTTTGTCGTAGGACCGGATAAAGAATTTATTTATGGCTCCGTCTTCCCATCCGCCCTGTTTCCGGCGGCCCAGCAGATAAACCGAGCCGTCGTCACCCACCGCGACTTCGAGCGGCTCGTGATAAGTGCCGTCCGGGCTATTGACATTAAAGCCGGGCATGCTGATCTTTTTCATTTCGCGTTTTTCGAAATCGTACAGATAAATCGTATTGACGTCACCCTCCAACGTACCGCCGTAACGCACGGCACCCACAAGGACGACCGCGTAGCGGGAATTTTTCGAGACCGCCGCGGTAATGTTGTGAGCGATATTATTATCCGGCACCTCAACCAGCTTCAGAATGGTGTTGCCTTTCCCATCTACGAGATTCGCATACATAGGCCGTACGAGGGGGTCCTCGATATCGTTTCTGCGGCCGTACTCAAGATAGGCGCCGTAATGAGGACCTGCGGGATCATTCGGCCAGGGCTGGCCAAAGCTGTTCCGGAAAATAACATTCTCATTCAGAGAGAACATACCGCCCTGGTACGACGAGAAATCCTGCGGCGCCACACGCGCTTCAGCACTCATCCGGAAGATGCGGGTGAATTCTTTTGATTCGCTTCCGATTACGCTCTGCTTAGCGCCCTGCACAAAGAACTGATAAGTTCTGCCGCCGACAAGACCGCTTCCAGCATGAAGCACTGCCATTGCCTGACTGGGGCTGGCCGTAATCGACCCGCTCCAGACCTGCTGCCCTGTTTCAAGGTCGACGATACGGCCGTTGATAATGCCGGTTTCATCCGTATCGAGCTTGGCGACATCGACGACGATATCGATAGATGACTCGGTCATGTTCCTGATTTCATTAAATGCGGTTTCTACCGGCTTGCGGATACGCACACCGTCGCTGTTGAAACTGCCGACCAGCACCTGGCTCACCGGCTGGCCCGTCAATTTGTCGAAGGCCTGGATTTCATAATCATTGCGGCCCGCAAAAGCGAGAACCTTCGGAAACTTTATGGTACCGTCCGCGTTCACTTCCAGAGACGACTCGAATTCAGCTTCTGCGCTGGGAAAGTGCCTGCCGCCTTTAAGCTTCAGCACAATCGGCCGGCCCATGCCTGACACCTTCACACTGACTTCCGCGTTAACTTTGTAGACCACGTTGCTTTCCGTGATCACCGCACCGGGCTCCGTCAGAGTTACGGGACGCATTTCACCCGTACCCGGTTCCTGGGGCGGCTCAACAGGAGGTTCTGCGGGAGGAGGCGGCTGTATGTTGGGAATCGTAATTGTGCCGCCTTCCAGATAATTCGTCATCAAACCGCCGGCGTACGACAAACGGATGCGGTAATTCCACTGAGATCCCGGCACAAAATGAAAACCGCCATTCACAGGGACGGTGACCCAGCCAGCTTGCGGCACCCAATCCATGCCCGCGACCGTAGCATAATTATTACCCGGCTGCATGACCTCAACCACCACCGTCGGAGCGTTGGGCGGCACGCCGTTACCCGGCCACTGATATCCCTCCGCAGGCTGCACATTCACGGTAAAGTTGATCTGACCGATATAAGCTTCGATCGATAAGTTCGAAATAATCCCTTGAGGCTGTAAGCTCGGCGGTTCTACGGGGGGCGCTGGCGGATCCACAGGGTCATCAGGCGGAGGCGGAACAGTATTCAAGGGAATCGTGAAACCGCCTTCGAGACGAGTCGCAATTTCAGCGCCCGCAAACTGAAGGCGGATGCGATAGCGCCACTGTGATCCGGCGACGAAATCGACCATGCTGTTCACAGGGACGGTCAGTATGCCCGCCTGCGGCGCCCATTGCGTGCCCGCTACAGTGGCCCATTCATTGCCCGGCTTCATGACTTCCACAATAACTTCCGGAGAATTGGGCGGAACTCCGTTGCCCGGCCATTCATAGCCGGTATCGGGCTGAACGTTCAGCGTAAAATTCACCTGACCGATGTACGGCTGCACCTGCAGGTTGCTCATATTGCCGCGCGGCTGGACGTAGGGCGGCTCGTCCGGATCGGGATCATTGGGGTCGTCGGGGTCGCTGTTGACGTCGCCATCTGGATCATGACCCGGATCGTAGACTGGAATGACTGGAGCCGGTACCTGCGCGCCGATCCTGCGGTAAAATTCGACCAGGTCCATATCAATATAAAACGGCATGAAGCCTGCGCCTGCTATGTCGCCGGAGAAAGCGACGCGGCCCTTTTGTACCGAGAAGCTCCAGATGTAAATACGGCCTGGGTCGGAACTCGCCGGAATGCCCAGCACGTCCTTAAGCAGTGCGTTCATGTCATACGTTCCAAGCACGTTGTCGCTGCCCGCGTTGTAAAGAATAAGGTCGTTAATATTACGGTACGGGCTACCTGGCTGTCCGGCGCCGGTCTCTTTGTGCCAGATCGTCAGCTGAAGATTGCGGAGCTCATCGCTGTCAGTGTGCGTAGGCGTACTGCTATGCATCGGGTACGCCTGCGCCGCCAGAATGTCTTCGAGGACATTGCCGGTCAACGCATCGATGATCTGGCGGCCCGCGGGATGGAAACGCACAGCTCGCGTATCGCCAGGAATCAGTTCGGTATAGCCTCCGGAATACGGCTCGTTCGACAGCGGCGTGCTGTAAACGCCCCCATGCAGCGCGATGCCCAGGCCTTCGGCGGTATTAATCTTGTCAATCTGCTGGAACTTCGCTGCCCCTTCCCCGCTGTAGGCAATCAGCGTATCTTTGTCAAACATGGCCAGCTTGTTCAGCTCGCTCGGGATAGAAACAGGCGCACCCACAGCATGGCCGGTGAAGTTGTAACGCTGGACCACATAGCCGGAGCCTGAACCAGAGCCGCCCCACCAGTTCATCGACTGCGAATTCTGGATTACGTAGAAATTTCCGGAGTTATCGACCGCGATCGCGCCATATACATATGAAGTCACCACGCCGCTGGCGGCGTCTTCGGCACTCACAGGCAGTTCACTCGCGCTCATCTTGCCGGTCACGCTGTCATAAACGAAAACTGTGGACTTGCCGGTATAAGTCTGGACGCGGAACGCCGCATATCGCCCGTTTGGCGATACGTTGCCCGAAGGAATTTCGTACCGGTTGTCATTGCGGTTTGGATCGTCGGCATCGGCATCGCCTACCCACCAGTTAGACTGTCCGTCGAACAGCGTGTATTCAATGTCAGCGCCGGCCGCAGAATCGTGGGTCGGCTTCATGATCACAGCCAGCGCGGATTCGGTATTGGGATTCGAAGAACCGTAAAAGTACGGGTTCGAACGTCCGAACAGGAAAAGGTTGTTGTTCTGAAGATACCTTGTGCCGCCGTTCCAGGCCCAGGGAGTCGCCGTATGCGTGTATATGGGGTCAGGATTTTGAAGACCGACCGAAGGCCCGATCATGATGACGCGGGCATTGCCGCGGGGCCCGTTGTTTTCAGGAGCTTCCTGCTCCCCGCCGCCCTGTTCTCCACTGATCGTAACGTGGCCTTCGAGCCGCGTAGCAATTTCAGCGCCGGCGTACTGTAAACGGATCCTGTAGTTCCACTGCGTACCTGCAAGGAAATCAATCGCGTCGTTGACCGGCACAGTCAGAACGCCCGCCTGGGGGGCCCATCGCGTACCAGCTACCGTCGCCCAGGCATTTCCGGGACGCATGACTTCAACGATGACTTCGGGAGAGTTCGGAGGAACGCCGTTGCCCGGCCACTGGTAACCCGCCTCAGGCTGAACGTTCACGGTGAAATTAATCTGGCCGACGAAAGCTTCGATCTGCAGGCCGCTGATTGTTCCCCGAGGCTGCTGTACGGGCGGCGGGTTCGGGCTTTCTTCCGGCTCTTCCGGGTCCTGGCCGTGAATTGAAGGACCGTAATACGGGCGCAAGCCGCTTTCCGGAATGTTGAGAGATTCCAGGAGCTCGTCGAACGACATGATAATCGTTTTGGTCTTATTGTAAGCGTTCGTGAATTCACTGTAGTTGATGACCAGGCTGCCGTCTTCCTTCATGGCCCAGCCCCAGATCGTGAACTTGTCGCTGGAGATGGGCTCGGCCCCCTGCTTCAGCAGGTTGCGGAGATCTCGCAGATAAACCTTGTCGCCGACGTTGAGCAGCAGAGACGGATCATGCCAGACCCTGCCGGCTGTCGTCTGGCGCGGGGCAATAATCAGGTCCGCCAGGCTTCCGTCCGTCCCCACGAGCTTACGCGCGAAACTCTGCTGGCTCGGGTCGAAACGGATCAGGTCGGTGCCGAGAGAAGACATGTCGCCGGTGAACGCGTTAACCACCAGGCTCGATCCGCCCGAATAGGTCGCGAGGAAGGAATCGGGGTGGAAGAATTCGACATAACCGGCGCCCGCAGGCAGCATGATCGTCCTCTTCGTCATGTCCGAAGCGTTTTGTGTGAGCGAAGTCTTAAGCGTGACGACGCGGATCTGCGACGTGCCCGCATCGAAACCATACAGCACATACTTGTCCCCGCTCACGGCAAAGCGGCTGAGATTGAAATTCGAAAGCGCAGTCCCGTCTGGAAGCGAACCAAGGTAAGAAGCCCCTTCGACCTTGACCCCGTTTTTGTCGAACACGAGCACTTCGATCATGTCGGTATAAACGCCGCCCGACATGGCCTGACCTCTTTTGAAGACCGCGATGTTGCCGTTCGAAAGCGCGGCCACGGAAAGAATCGAGGCGTAGCCGCCGAACGCGGTCACGTCCTGAAGCGCGATGTCCTTCGTTTCACCGGTTTCGGAATCCTGCCAGATAACACGGCCGCCCCAAAGCTGGTTCACATAATAGCGGCCGTCCGGAGAAATCGAAGGCCCCTGGCCCACGTGCTCCTGAGAAAGCACCGCACCGAATTCGCCCGTGTTCTGGTTCAGCAGCGCCATATGCGGGCGATTGGTCGGCATGAAATGGAAATCCGAGCCGTTCAGATAAATATTATCGCCCGC
>CAZMMY010000004.1:5284-6509 GCA_964567495.1 uncultured bacterium | reverse complement strand
GGTGTTCAGAGAGCGGAGGCCCGTGACCGGCGTATAAATGCCGGGATTGTTGTCGACGTGCGGCTCCACGGGAACCGGCGGTTCGTAGGGATCGCCGGATTCGATCGTAAAATTCCCAGTGACGTTCGGGTAAGAAATGATAGCTCCGCCGTAGCTCAAGCTGATTTCGTAATTAAACTGTTCACCCAGAATGAAATCGAGCGCATCGTTGATAATGATTTCGACACGGCCCGCGGCATCAACCCACGCGGAACCCGCAACAATGGCATACGGGTTGCCCGGCCGTCTGACCTGAACCAGCGCCATAACCTGATTGGGAGGAGGCCCGGCAGGCCATGTGCCTTCATTCAGCGCTGCGTCAAACGTGAAGGTCGCTTGCCCGACGACGCCCCGCACAGCGGCGTTGCGGATCTCAGCTCGAAGCTGCTGAACAGGCGGCTCCTGCGGGCCTTCCGGATCTTCCGGGTTTTCAGGGTCTTCGGGATTTTCCGGGTCCTCGGGGTCTTCAGGATCCTCAGGTCCTCCGCCCGTGCCGCTGCCGCCCGGTTTGGTGAAACGAAGGAGCGTGCGCGCCTGGACTTTGCTCACAGGGTTATTGGTAATCGTGTAACCGCCCGCATTATTTTCGATACCAGGCGTGACGACTTCGATACCGACTTCATATTCGCCGCCATACAGGTCGTACATGTCAACCACGTACGTGTTGGATCTTCCCGGAACCGCGATACCGGGGACATAGTTCTGAAGGATTCCGTCTTTACGAACCCACGCGCGCACCGCCGCTCCGGCGGGATAGCGTGAAAGGTCGGCGTTTACCAGGATCTGGCCGGTCTTCTCATGAAGGTTCGCGAGGCTTGCGCTGATCGCAGGAAGATTCGGCTGCGCGGGCATGTTGAAATAAAACGGCCAGTAGGCGTCGAGAGTGCTGGTGCTGATGTAATGCGGATTGCCGATCTGGTCCGGCGGCGTGTTAGCCGAAAGCGCGAGGGTATACTCCGTGCCATAACTAAGGTTGTTAAGAATGAACCGGTAGCGGTTCGCGCCGATCTGGCGAGGTTCTCCGACGAGAGTCCTCATCGCGGTCGTGATGTACTGGCCGGGAAGCAGCGGGCCGTAAGAAAGCTGGGGCTGGTTCGGTGCGACAACGCCGCTGACGTCGATGTCGAGCGTCGCAGTGCCGTCCGCGTTAACCGTGAAATTCGGTCTGCCAACTTTATTGGTCGCG
>CAZMMY010000004.1:3909-5274 GCA_964567495.1 uncultured bacterium | reverse complement strand
CCGAGCACTGTTTCCTGGCCGGTGGCGTTATCGATGACTTTCATCGACCACTGATGGCCATACGAGCCGGTGCTAAGGAATTCGGAATCGCTGACCGTCAGGTGAAATCCGTTCGTTGAACCCTGCATGGGTTCCATGTCGATGGTTTTCGTTTCGCTGCTGCCCTGCTCGTCTCTGATAATCGCCTGGACCCTATAGGACCCAGACGGCATGTTCGTATAAACGTAACCCGTGAGGTCCGCGCCCTTGTCTGTGTAATTGAAGCCTGCGGTGCCATAAGTATAAGTGCCTGCGGGTCTCGCCGTCGTCAGGAACTCGACGATCGGGCCGGTCACGGTCTGGGTGCCGGAACCGTCTGTGCGCGTGATCACCAGTTGACCGTGGAAGCGCGGCGTTCCGGCCGGAAGGCCGCTCAGGATAAATTCGCCCAGGCCGTTCGGTTCGATATGAACTTCTGCGCTCTGCGCGGTCTGCGGGTTCAACGGAGACGACACGCCGGTTTCATAGATAAAGCGCAGGCTGTCGGTCTGCGGATTATAGCCCGGCACGTTAACGAGCCAGCCGTTCGCTTCCCAGGTATAACGGATATGCTTCAGGAAATTCGCTTTCTGCTCCGGTGTGAAATTCAGCGTGCCGGTGGTCGGCTGAACAGGTTCGCCGGTCGGTTCGGTCGGAGGAACAGGGTTTTCCGGTTCTTGCGGAATGACGGGCGGCTCCTGCGGGCCTCCCGGATTTTCGGGCGGGTTTGGAATCGTGAAACCGCCTTCGAGACGAGTCGCAATTTCAGCGCCCGCGAACTGGAGGCGGATGCGATAGCGCCACTGCGATCCCGCGACGAAATCGACCATGCTGTTCACAGGGACGGTCAGTACGCCCGCTTGCGGCGCCCATTGCGTGCCCGCTACCGTGGCCCATCCGTTGCCCGGCCGCATAACTTCCACAATGACTTCCGGAGAATTAGGCGGCACTCCGTTGCCCGGCCACACATACCCTGCGTCGGGCTGAACGTTGAGAGTGAAATTGACCACACCGATCTGCGGATCCACTTCAAGGCCGCTCATAACACCCCGAGGCTGCTGTACAGGCGGTTCTTCGGGGTCTTCCGGATTTTCAGGCTCGTCCGGAATTGTAAAACCACCTTCGAGACGAGTCGCAATTTCAGCGCCCGCGAACTGAAGGCGGATGCGATAGCGCCACTGCGATCCCGCGACGAAATCGACCATGCTGTTTACAGGGACGGTCAGTATGCCCGCCTGCGGCGCCCAATCCATTCCGGCGACAGTCGCCCATTCATTGCCCGGCTTCATGACTTCCACGATCACAATCGGAGAATTGGGCGGCACTCCGTTGCCCGGCCACTCGTAC
>CAZMMY010000004.1:0-3899 GCA_964567495.1 uncultured bacterium | reverse complement strand
CATTCAGAGTGAAGTTGACCTCACCAATCTGCGGATCCACTTCAAGGCCGCTCATCACGCCGCGAGGCTGCTGTACCGGCGGCTCGTCGGGGCCTCCCGGATCTTCCGGGTCTTCGCCGTCGATCAGGAACGTATCGCCGTTACGCACCACGGTAACTTCGGGCGGATAACCGATCACAAACCAGTACTCATACTTGCCGGTTTCCGCGAGATCGTAGTCCGCAGTCAGGACGGGGTCATCCGGATCTGATTCCGGGTCCACTTCCATTTCTGCGATATGCACAGCGCCGCCGTTTTCCGTACCGTCGAGCTCATGGGTCTTGCGGAGCATGACGCGAACCGGAGGCTCGATGCCGTCCGGCAGGTTCATTTCGAAGTGGACCCGGAACGGGCCCGTGACTTCATGGCTGTAAATGTACTGGGTCTGCGGAGGACCGTCCGGATCGTCCGGATTTTCTTCCCCGCCGGTATTGAAATATCCGTTCGGCTGCGGCATGAACGAGAGGCGGCCGCGGCTGTTGATGATGACAACGTTTACGTTATAGCGGTGGTCCTGCTCAAGGTTCGGAATGTCGGCCGTGCAATCCATGCCGCCGCCGGAGGCCGCGCTGCAGTTCATACGGACGTCGTACGTATATGCCGGGCCGGGGCCGGACGAGGCGCGGAGCGGGTCCCAGTAAGTGATCAGGACTTCGTCGCCCGCAGTTACGCCGGAATCAAAATGAAGCCGGACGGAGGTGTGCGCGGTTTCAGCGGTTTCACGCGAAGCATAGGAAAGCCCGCCGATAATAAGCGGGCTCCAGTTGGACGGCATCGCAGGGTCTGTGACATCGCTGTAGCTTTCGATATAAGCGTTCGGATCGGACAGCGAAACCGCAGGCACGTCAAACTGCTGGGCGTTGCCGCTGCTCATAAAGGTGTTGTTGTTGGGCATGAAGCGGATCACGTCGCCATTGGGATATTGAATCACGATATGAGCGACATATCGCTTGTTCAGCGGAAGGTTAGACAGCGACGCCGCGCAATTCCCGCCCGTACAATTGAGAACTGCGGCGTGCTCGTAATCAGAAGGTTCGTCTGAGAGCATAGCCTGTTTAGGATCCCAGTAAACGAGATAAACATTTGCCCCCTGCTCGAGACCGGAGCTGATCCGAACGCTCCAATCCACACGCCCCTGGTTGTTTACGGTTGAGCTGGACGTGGTAACGTTACCCGAGGCGATGCGGCGATTGAGAGGATGGAAGTAAAAGTTCTGTCCATCCGTGCCGCCGTAATGCACGTTATGGCTGGAGTAACGCTGCGCGCCCGGAATGACGGGCTCGCCGGGATTATTCGGCCCGTCGGCGGGCTTCGTGATAAAACGGTCGACCGATGGAATGAAGCTGGTCGAAACCGGGATAAAATTCGGATCGCTCGGCGGAAGGGTCGGCGTATGCCCGGCATAACGGACTGAAATATTCGTTTTGTACTCGGTCTCGGGATCAAGGCCGCTGAGGTCGGCGCTGCAGGCGACATTTCCGTCCTGCTGGCGGCTGCACTGCATGGGCGCGATCACAATCGAAGGGTTCGACGGGTTAGGATCATTGGCGCGCCAGTAGTGGAGCGACACAGTGTCTCCGGCCTCCAGCCTGACGCCGGAATTAAAAAGCGCGTTGATCGTAGCGGTGGTCTGAGTCACATCTTCGGCTTCGATGCCTCTGACGCGGATCGTGAGATTCTGGTTGTTTCCGACAGGGATTGTCTGCCACTGCCCGGTCACTGGAGGATCTGTAGGGTCTTCAGGGTCTTCTCCCGGATCAACGGGCGGAACCACGGGGTCGGGAACGACCGCCCCGATCATGTCGTAAAATTCGTCGAGCGCCATATCAATGTAATACGAAGTGTATCCAGCCCCGGCGATCGCGCCTGAGAAAGTAATGCGCCCGTAACCAACCGAGAAGCTCCAGACGTACAGGCGGCCGTTGTCCACCGAAGGGCTCATGCCAAGCCTGCCGCGGACAAAGGCGTTCAGGTCAAATGGTCCCTGGGCCGAGTCGTTCGTGGCGTTGTAAATATAGAGGTCGTTGGCCTGTCTGTATCCGCCAGACGGCGTGCCGCTTTCCTCATAACCAACAACAAGCTGAAGATTACGGCGTTCGTCGCTCTCGCTGTGCGTGGGCGAATTGCTGTGGTGACCATAATTCTGTCCCGGATTCGCAATTTCCTCGAGCACGCTGCCAGTCAGAACATCGATGATCTGATAGCCGTTCAGGATATGGCGGGTCGCACGCTTGTCGCCGGGAATAAGTTCGGTATAACCCGTGGAGTAACTCGCGGCGGGAGCGCCCGCACCGTAAGCATCACCGCTCAGCTCGATCCCGTCAGACGTCCTCTGGATCTGCTGGAACAATGTCCCGAAACCCTGCGGCGTCTCGGTGCCCCAGGCCGAGTAAGCGAGCAGCGTATCCGCGTCCACCATGGCAATCTGGTCGAGGCTCATGTCTATCCCGACACGCTCGCCCACTGTCTGGCCGTTGAAAGAATAGCGCTGGATGAATTTACCTGTCGGAGTCAGCTGAGGTGATCCCCACCACTGCCCGCCGCTGGTGTTCGTAGTGCCCATCAGATAGAAGTTTCCGGAATTGTCGACTGCAAGCGCCGAATAATCGATGATGCCGCCTTCGCCGTTCGCGGAGCCCGAAAACCGGGTCTTGCTCATCTTGCCCGTCACCGTGTCATACACGAAAATCAGGTCTGTTTCATTTTCCTCTGTGAAGCGGAACGCCGCGTAACGACCGTTCGGCGACGCCGAAGTGTGAGCGGTCATGTAATGAAGCGTGTCGGAAGGATCGCCCATATGCCAGTCAGACTGACCGATGAAAAGTTTCTTGGCAATGCTGCCGTCCGGGCGCATGATCAGCGCGTAAGCGGTTTCATGGCCGGCAAACGCAGGGTCGATGCCTCCGCCCTGGCCGCGACCGACGAGCAGCGTGTAATCATCTTCCAGACTGACGCGAAGAGTCGTGCCGGACCAGGAAACGGGAATATTCGTCTGGGTATAAAGCGGATCGAGCGGGCCGAGGCGCGGAAGGCCGCCCAGTTCAAGGATTTCCGTGTTGACGCCAACCTCGCCGGCGCCTGCGATCCGAAGATTTCCGGTCAGGCGATCTGCAACTTCAACACCGTTCTGAAGAAGCGTGATGCGGTAGCCAAACTGGCGGCCTTCAGTATAAATACCATTTTCAATATCGACAGCAACCCGGCCGGGAGCGGCAAGATTACGCGTCGCAGAGCCCATGACCATCTGGCTTTGCGGGTCAATGATATCGACCTGAACGGTCAGCATCTGATTCTCGGGCCAGTTACCCTCTTCGGCCGCGACATCGAGCTCCATGTGGATCAGGCCCGGCTCGGTCTCAATCTCAAGGCCGCTCATGGCGCCGCGAAAAGCTTCGGTCGGCCCGCGGAATGTCTCGGGCACAACTTCGAACTCAATGTCCTGAAGGTTAATCGCCTCAAACAGCGATTCGCTGTCGATTTTCAGGATGTAGTTAGTGTATTTACCGTTAATGAAATCGCCGAAGTGAATGTCGACCACATTACCGTTTACCGCGGAAGACCAGATAGTGTATTTACCACCGCTCTTCTTCAGCAGGCGGTCAAGCAGAGGGCTTAGCGGCGCGGCTTTCGCTCCGCCGCCTGCGGGGAAGAGCATCACGGCGTCGTCGTACCAGGGAGAAGTGTTTCTTTCTACGACAGCGAGCACGTCGGAACCGAGCACGTGCGACCACCTGCGCGAATCGCCTGCCCCCCCGAGGAAATTAACCGTGTTAACGTCCGTATCGATCATGGTATCGGACACCACGTCGATCAGCTTTGCGCCTTCGGCCATGTCTGAAACAAAGAACTTCCGGGCGCCG
>CAZMMY010000003.1:8783-17684 GCA_964567495.1 uncultured bacterium | reverse complement strand
GAGAATGGCTTTGTGCAGGGGATAGCCGAAAACCTGGCGCGAACTAATGAAGTCACGGTCTATCCCATTATGGAAAACACAATCGGTTTTGCCCTGAATGACATGGTTTTCGAGAGCTCCCTCTGCCGCTAGGCCTTTCTCACGAAACAGCCTAACCCCTATAAAGAAAACAGTTTAAAACGCCGAATAAGTAATAAATCAGGCCTTCTGAATTTAATGGGCCCTAACATGGAGGAAACATGAAAAAAATCGGGGTAATTCTGGTTCTTCTTGCTATAGTATTTGCTCCGGCCGCGATGGCCAGTATGGAAGCAAGCCCGTGGACGGCTGAAAAGACGTATTCGGACAAGACTGTCGGCAAATTCAAGTTCGGGTTCAAGAACCTGGCGCTTGGATGGACGCAGCTTTTCTATCAGCCTCACGCGCACCAGGTGGACGGTAAAAACGCCTGGGCGGGTCTTGGAAAAGGCCTTCTGCTGTTTCCTGTGGACACCATCGGTGGTGCCCTGCATTTAGTGACGTTCCTGATTCCGGTCGACGTTCCTCTTCCGGAAGGCGGCGTGAATTACACAAAGTAATCAACCGTTGCATCAGGGCGTTACCTCCAGGCGGGGGTAACGCCCTTTTTTTTTAATAACATCGAGGTTAACAATGAAAAAACTTCTTCTGCTTTTCGCCCTTCTGCTTCTTTCCTTCAACCTGAACCTGGCTGCTGAAGACAGCAAGCCTTCCGAAAAGGCGGCTGCGCAGACGCCCGCGAAGGAGGAGAATCTTACGGCCGTACTTGAAGCCATACCGTCGCTTTCGGTCAAGACTGCGGAGCTTACGGAGGAAACGGTCAAGAAAGAAGCGATTGAAGAGAAAAAGGAAGAAGCCGCTGCGCCTGCCGCGCCGCTTGTGGCCGCGACCGTTCTGACTCCCGCTGATGAAACTGCGGATGTTTCCGGCGGCCTCAAAGATGAAATTGCAGCAAGAAAAGAAGAGGCCGTTCTTCCTGCTGCGGAGCCCGCCGCCAAGGCCGTCGAGACCAGTGAACAGCCTGCCGCTGTTCCGGTTGAAGCACCGAAAGCGGAAGCTCCAAAGGCCGTAACCGCCGCGCCTGCGGTTGAAAAAACAGCCGAAGCTCCGGCCGTGGACAGCACTGCCGCGCAGAAAACCTTTACTGTCTGGCGCATCTACAATGCCGATATCCTTCGCCTTGCCGAAGACGAGAAGCTCGTCCTTGCGGGGATTGATTCGCCCGAATATTACCTGAACCGTAAGACCCTCGACGAAGTCCGCCAGAGAAAAGTCAGCTTCAAGAGCAGCCGCTGGGCGGGCAGAAAAGCCAATGAATATTCCCGGTATCTTGCGCAGGGCAAAAAAATCCGTGTCGAGCTGATTCCGGATGATAATGGCCGAGACGCCCACAAACGTCTGGTCGGTTACGCCTTTCTTGAAGATGGCCGTTTCCTGAATGCCGAGCTGATCAAGGCCGGTTACGCCCGCGCCGTGCAGCGCAAGGGGCAGGAAAAATATTTTCAGATGTTCAAGACCCTGCAGGATGAAGCCCGCGCCGCCGGCCGCGGACTTTGGTCCAACGGTTACTATCAGAAAATCGAACCTAAGCAGTAATGATCCGAAGCTTCACGCTCGTGTTTCTGCTCCTCTGCCTGGCCGCGCCCGCGGCTCAGGCGGAGCAGGGCAGGATCATCAGCGCCGAAAATCGCACAAAGCCCGCGCCCTGGACAGCCTCGGAAAAGAAAGCTCCGGTCGCGCGGCGCACGCTCAAACAGACCTCCGAAGCCAGCTATCATTTGATCCGCCTCGCAGGCGCTGAAGCGCCCCATATTCACCAGAACCATGATCTCGTGGTTTCTATCCTCCGCGGCGAATCGCGTATTTACCTTGGCGGCAAGGCTTTTACGGCCGGCAGGGGTGACGTCATTGAAATCCCTCGGGGTATGCCCCACTGGGTCGAAAATGCGGGTTCCGGCCCCTGTGTAGCCTATGCCGTGTTTACGCCTCCCTTTGACGGTAAGGACGAAATCCCTGTCAACCCTGCCTCTACGACTTAAACCTTTTATCCCCGGATGCGTCTAATGGTCATAAAGCTAGGGGCGATGGAGGATAGAATGCTTTGTAAGTGGCTCAGATTTATAGGTTTAGCGACGTTTATCGGGGTCTGTTCATTTCTCCCGAAAGGGTATGCCGAGGAGGCTGCTGCGCCCACCGGCCTGTCCGAGCAGACTCTCAGCCGTTTTGCCCGCCTGAAGCAGCTTAAAGAACAAAACCCCGAAGAATTCCAGCGCATCGTCCAGGAACGCAAGTCCCAGATCAAATCCCGCTTTGACGAATACCGCCAGGCAAGCCCGGAGCAGTTCGAAAATCTCAAAGGCCGCGTGGTCGAAAAGCGGCGGCACCGGCTTGAACGCATGAAAAATGAAAACCCGGAAAAGTTCCGCCAGGTTATGGGCGAGCGCAGGGAGAAATTCGAAAAGATGCGCGCGGAAAATCCGGAAAGAGCGAAGCGTTTTATGGAGAAGCATCCGCGTTTTGAAGAACGCATGAACAGGATGCAGGAATTCCGCAGCGGCGAACGGCGGGGGGCCTCGCAGAACGCGGGGCTGCAGAATCCCCGTGTACGTGAACTCAAGAACCGCGGCCCTCAGAATTCCGGCGGGCTTCAGCAGGCGGGAAGACAGGGCGGACCGCAGCCGCAGCAATTCCGCCAGCAGGGCGCCGTTCAGGGAGCTGGTGCGCAGGGTCTGAGTCCGCGGCCGGGAGCCCAGGGCATGCGAGGGAAGGGGCCAGCGGAAAATTCACAAGGTTTCCAGCGCGGTCCTGTGCAGAACGCCGGGCCGCAGCCGTTTGGAAAGCCCGGTGTGAACCGCGGGGCGCCTCAGGTCAACAGGCAGGGGCCAGGGAGCTCGAATCAGCAGTTCCGCCCGCAGCAGGGAAGTTTTCAGGGCCGTCAGGCCGGGAGAGGGAATGGCAGCCCCCGCAGAGACAGGCGTTAACCCGGGCATCCTGCTCGCGCGAGCGCAATCAGGAGACGTACAGGCTTTCTCGTCTCTTGTAGGGCTTTATGAAGAAAAAGCTATTCATACGGCCTGCGCTCTTTTGGGAAATATGGAAGACGCGCGCGATGCGGCGCAGGAAGCGTTCGTTAAAGCCTGGCAGCATTTGAAATCTTTTAAAGGAAACAGCCAGTTTTCGACCTGGCTGGTCCGCATCGTGATCAACCAGTGCAAAGACATGATGCGGAAAAAGAAGAACGTGAAGTTCTTCACTTTTTTCTCGCGCGAGGAAGAAAAAGATGAGGCTGACCCGATGGACCGCTTTGAGTCCCGGCAGCCGGACTCGAGAAAAGCGGTCATGGACCGTGAGATCGAGCAGGAGGTCCGCAGGTCGCTCGAGAAGCTTCCGTTCCAGCAGAAAACAATTTTCGCCCTCCGCTATCTTGAAGGTATGAGTCTCGAGGAAATTGCGGAGGCCATGTCGCTTTCCACTGGCGCGGTCAAAGCCCATCTGTGGCAGGCGGGGCAGAAAATGAAAAAGTATCTGGCGCATCTCGCGCCCGGAGGAGGCGAGTCATGAGCGATTTCGAGAAAATGGACCAGGAGTGGATGAGGAAGCTGGAAGGTGCGCGGGAACGGAAAGTGCCCGATTCCGTTCGTGCCGGGTTCCGGAAATCGGTCGAGGACAGGATTTTTAAGGCCGGCAGAGGGTTTTCCTTCGCGTTCGCTCCTGCGCTGGTGCCCCTTGTGATTCTTGGCGCGGGCATTGCTCTGAGCTGGTTTTACCTGCGGCCGCAGCAGCCCCTTGTGCCCGTCCAGGTGGAAGACCGCATCCAGCAGCCGCAAGCGCGCACTGCCGTGATTTCAAATGAGCAGAACCGCACGTTCAAGCCGGCGCCGCCGACGCAGCAGTCCGGCTTTCAGGCTGTTACTGAAAAAGCCGCGGCGCCCGTCCCAGCCGCCCTTACGCCGGAGCTGACGGAAAGCAACATTGTCGAAGAGATTGAGATGCTCAAGGAGCTCGGTGTCTGGACGGAGGATGATGAAACCGAAATCGGCGTTTCTGCCGACCAGATATTTGAAGAGCTAGAAACCATGGCCGGTGAGATTTCGCAGGCCGCGTCCATGCCCGCCGAAGTCCAGCCTGTTCGATAAAAGCGCCTCATTTCTGCACGCTTCGTGCATTTCGAAAGAAGCTCCAACCCTGTCTTTTTGCGAATAAAACCGATAGAAGAATTTTGAAGCATTTAGGCCGTAATCGATATTCCTGACTTTTGAGGGCATTCGATTAGTCGTGTTATTCCGTGCAAATATTTAGTCGCGGAAAGTTTGTGCTGATATTTTTGCGGCAGAAAATTCTTGGTTTTGTGCCTTTCAATATTGCAAATTAAAAAGTCTTAATGTACTCTTTCACCCAGATTTTTAAAATGTTTAAAAAGTATTAATTAAGGAGGAATTAGCAATGAAAAAACTTATAACGTTTAAACCAGTTTTCTACCTCACGGTGCTGTCGCTGGTTTTGTCAAACTGTCCGGTTTCCGATGTCGCTTACGCAGAACCTGTCAGTCTCGCAGGCGGCAGTAATGCTCTTCAGCCCGTCACGACCCAGCCGGGGACGACGGCCGCTGAAAATTCAGCGAAAGGGGAAAGCCCCGCGGGGATTATCGGAGTGAACGGAGTTCCTGAAGGCCCTTTGGCGGCAGCCACTGCGAATGATGTCACCGCCTACCCGTTTTATAATTATCACTCGCGTCTCGCTATTGCGCGTTCCTTCCGTGACCAGCTTTATTATTTGATCGGAAAAAATCCGGCCGAAGACGAACACAAGTGGGCTGGAATTTTCAGAGTCATCGTGGGTGATCCGGCCAGTCCCAATGCGCCGGCCCCGCTGCCGACTTATCGCAGAATGCAGGCTGCGGTTATGAACAATATGGATACCCTGGATGATGGCACCAACCGTTACAGCGTGCTTTTGGAAAACAGGATCCACCTCGGCCCGGTTTCTAACCCCAACCGCAGTCAGGAAGAAAAATACCACTTGTACCTTTTTTACAATCTGGAGATGGACCAGCTTGGTCAAATCCCTCAGGGGGAAGCCGGGGAAGCCCGCTTTCAGCAGTTTAAGAGTTACATCAATCAGGTCGGCCTTGAAAAAGCGATTCTGTATTTTTACGTGCATGATCCCAAAGTTATTGAGCGTAATCTGCGTGACAGAGCCCAGCAGTTCGGCATCGCGGAACTTGGCAGCCCTGAAACCGGCCAGCCGCGTCTGACCGAGCTTATGAGCATCACTTATCAGTCAGGATATGCGACGAGCTTGTACGGAAGAAACCTTTCGATTGCGTATCATCAGCGGTATGAAAATGAAATTGAAGCCACGATCAAGGCCGCGAAGTTCAATATTTACAGCTGTCTTCTCCCGATCGCGGCGTTCACGCCTTACATCGATCTGGGCTCGTCTACCAAGTCAGGCGCCGAGCTTATGAACGATGTCGACATTATCTGGAGAAACGCGTTCATCACGCCGCAGCTCAGGGCTGAACGAGTCATCTGGTTTACCAACACGCTTGACGCCATTATCACGGGTAACCTCGCGGTGATTAACGGTGTGCTGCAGCCGGCGCAAACGCGTACTCCGCAGATTCTCCAGATTTTGGCCGCCCGCGGTATCGACATTTATTCAGAACCAAGTTTTATCCGCATCGCCCAGGTCGTGACCGACATCATCATGAACGGCGCGGAATATGACGCGGTCAATAACCGGCAGTTCAGTTTTAAGTTCAATGAGTATGAACGAAACCTGGATTTCCAGGATTGGATTTTCCCCGTCCTTGCACTGACAGACAAAAGGGAACCCGCCGATCCGGACCATCCTTATTTTATCAGCCTCGTTAATGCCACCATGACCGGCCATATTTCGCCGGGCCGCGCAACTGTATCTATGTATTTGAAGCGGGAAAATGACGTCCGCCTGCTTTACCCTGAGGTTCTTGGGCGGGAGGCCAGTTATGAAGAAATTGTTTATTACGCAAAGAAACCATCCTTGCCCATTTCGCTTTTGCGCGAAGGGTTGAGGAACAGCCTTGAAGGGCAGGTTGTTTCTTTGTACCGAACCATTTTGGGCCGTCAGCCGGGGCCGGCTGAAGTCGGTCACTGGCTGACATGGCTGCAGAGCAATCCGAACGGAATTCCAGCCATCGCAATCGGGTTAAGCTCCGGGCATGAGGGCCGGATTGTTGCTTTATACCGCACGATTTTAGGCCGTCAGCCTGCGCCCACAGAAGTGGGGCACTGGCTGATATGGCTGCAAAGCAATCCGAACGGTATCCCGGCCATTGAAATTGGCCTGCGGCGTTCGCAGATTGTTTCAATGTACCAGACCATCCTGGGCCGCCAGCCCGCGGATACGGAAATCTCGCATTGGGTTAACTGGCTCAGGGCAAATCCAAATGGCATTCCCGCGATCGCCATTGGTTTGACGAGCAGCCCCGAAGGGCAGGTCGTGGGGCTGTATCGCAATATTTTGGGCCGCCAGCCCGGGGCTGGAGAAGTGGGACACTGGCTTGTATGGCTGCAGAGCAACCCAAATGGAATTCCTGCAATAGCAATCGGCTTGACCAACAGCCATGAGGGCCGGATCGTAGCCATGTACCGTACGATTTTGGGCCGTCAGCCCGCTCCTACTGAAGTGGGGCATTGGCTGCTATGGCTGGTTTCAAATCCGTATGGTCTTCCCGCCATTGAGATCGGATTAAGAAATCACGCACTTGCGTCAGGTTCGACAGGCCCCAAAAAGATAGTCTGAGAAACAGCTGAAAAACCAGGGCGCTTTATGCGCCCTGGTTTTTTCCTTTCATAAACCCTCTTTTTAAGGCAAAATATTCCCACCTCAAAGTTTAGTCAGCCCCGCTTTTTGGTCCTCCGGAATCGGGTTAGAAAGGGTTTTGATAATGGAAACAGCCGTAATGGGAACCACATCCACCGACAATCTCCGCAATAAAGTCCTGGATATCGCCAAGAAGCACAAGTCCTCCTGGATCGAGCTCGGACAATGCCTTTATTCCGTGCATAAAGACAAACTTTTCAAGAGCTGGGGCTTCATGACTTTTGAAGCCTACTGTCTGAAGGACCTGGGCCTGAAACAGCCCACAGCCGCCAAGCTGCTGAAGTCCTACTATTTCCTGGAAAAGGAAGAGCCTGCCATGATCAGTGCGCAGAAAAACGAAGACGCGCCGGCTGCGACCGTGCCTCATTATGAATCCGTGAACCTGCTGCGCCTGGCCAAGGAAAACGAAAAGATCCCGGCGCCCGAACTGCAGAAGATCCGTAACGCGGTCCTGGTGGCGGCCAAGGAGCCCAAGGAGGTTCGCGCGCAGGTCAAAAAAATTATCGATGACTTCAACCGCCCCGATGATCCTGCGGAAGCCAAAAGAATGAAGCGCAACTCTGCGATCAAACGCGTGGTCAGTGTGCTGCAGATGGCCAAGAAAGAGCTGGAGCAGGAAAGGCTTCTTCCCGAGTATCTGGTCAAGCAGATGGGCGAACTTCTGGAAAAACTTAAAGACCAGGTCGAAGAGGGAGAGTAATGCGCCACATCAATATGGACGTCGTCCGCGTAACGGAAGCCGCGGCTATTGCGGCCTCGGCCTGGGTCGGAAGCGGCGACAAGCTGGGAGCGGACAAGGCTGCGACTGAAGCCATGCGCGAACGCCTGAACAAGGTGGATTTCTCGGCGCGCATCGTAATCGGAGAAGGCAAGAAAGACGAAAGCTACGGCCTGTTCACAGGCGAGACTGTCGGTACAGCGGCCAAAAGCGGTAAGACATATGAGATTGCCGTGGACCCGATTGAAGGCACCCGGCCTACCGTGACTTCGGGGCCCGAGGCTATCAGCGTCATTGCGGTCGGCGAAGAGGGCAGCCTTTTTGAAACGGGCGAGTATTACATGAACAAGATCGCTTACGGCCCGCATATAGCAATGAAAACAAAGCTTAGCATCACCGACCCGATCAAGACCACTCTTGAAAAGACTGCGGCTGCGACCGGGAAGAAGCCGAGCCAGATGATGGTCTGCGTTCTCGACCGGCCGCGCCATGAAAAAATGATCAGGGAGCTGCGCCAGTACGGCGTCCGCATTAAGCTGATCATGGACTGCGACGTTTCAGCCGCGATCGCCGCGTGCCTGCAGGAAAGCGGCATCGACCTGTTTCTCGGTGTGGGCGGCGCGCCGGAGGGCGTGATCGCCGCGGCCGCTATGAAATGCCTGCGCGGTCATTTTCAGGCCCAGATCGCCGACGTGGATGGCAAAATTGCGGATCCTAAAGTTTATGAGATGGAAGACCTGGTGAAAGGACAGTGCGCATTTGCGGCTACGGGCATCACCACCGGCAGTTTGCTCCGCGGCGTGCGGTATACCAGCCAGGGAGCGGTGACCAATAGCGTCTTCATGCGTTCTGAAAGCGGGACGATCCGCTGGATTACAGTCCAGCACGGCAATTAATCAGCCCGGGGAGGTCGATTATGAGCAATGCTCTTGCGCAGAAGAAATGTAAACCCTGTAAGGGCGGCGTGCCCGCCATGACCGGGCCGCAGGCACGCGTTATGCTCAAGGATGTGCCGGGCTGGGAACTGAAGGACGGCGAAATTGAGCGGACCTTCCAGTTCGGGAATTACGACGAAACCCTTTCGTTCGTCAATTCTGCGGCCAGCATCGCCAAACTTGAAGACCATCACCCCCAGATCGACTTCGGCTATAAAACCTGCAAAGTCCGCTATACCACGCACGCAGTCAAGGGCCTTTCGGAAAACGATTTTATCTGTGCTGCGAAAATAAACGAGCTTGTCCGCTGACATGCGCCGGTTTCTTCTCCTTTTCCTGAGCGTTCTGTTCCTCGCCGCCGCT
>CAZMMY010000003.1:6270-8773 GCA_964567495.1 uncultured bacterium | reverse complement strand
GACCGGTACCGCCCCATGATTATCGGGAAAATCCAGGAATCAACGGGGAAGCCTGCGGATATCCGCAAGATTTCCCTGGGATGGCACAACGGCATTGCTCTGGATGTCCAGGGGCTTGTGATTTACGAAGACTCCGGAGCGAAAAGGGAATGGGTCCGTTTTGAATCCGCGGCGGTCAAGGCCGATGCGAGAGCTCTTTTACGCAAAGAGCTGCAGGCTTCTTCGATTATTTTGAAAAAACCCGAATTTTCTCTGTCTAAAAAAGCCTCGGGGCCTGTGGACGGCGCGCAGCCCGCCGGCCCTTCGCAGGTCGAGGCTTCTTCTGAAACTCAGGGCGCCGCGGCACTGCCTTTTTTCGTCGATGTCTTGAAAATCGAAGACGGCCGTTTCCAGTATATCGATCTGAACCCGCGTGCGCCGCTTGACCTTGAGATACGCGAAATCGATGCGTCCGCTGAGAATTTTTCCGTGGGCAGGCCTTCGTCCGTGAAAGCTGAAATGGCTTTTCTCTCGGGCAGCCAGAACCTGAATGTTAAAGGCGGCGTGAGCGTTGACCCCTCGCTTACGGAAATCAGCATCGGCGGTCTGGAAGCGTCGCTTGATATCTCCGCGGTGGATGCCGGCGCACTGCTGAAAACTTTTCCTTCCCTACAGAGTGTCGGCGTGGCCCAGGGCCTTAAGGGTCAGGCAAAAGTTAATGTCCCTTCGCTTATTATCAAGGATGGCAAGCTCCAGGGACTGCAGGGTGATCTTGAAGTCCGCAATGGCTGGATCAAGCTGGGAACCTTTGCGCTGCCGGTGGAGGGCCTGAGCGTGGACGCCAAAGCGGACCTGACGCGAAGCGTCGTCCAGCTGGAAGGTGTCTCCGCCAAAATCGGACCGGGCACGATCGCTGTTTCAGGTTTCCTTAATAACTTTCAGCGGCCCGATGCAGACCTTGAGCTGCAGGGCTCGATCGCAGGCCTCGACCTGAAGCAGCTGACTCCTCCCGCTGATCCTGAAAAGCCGTACCTCGAAGGCCAGGCATCCGTGACCTTCCGGATGACCGCGAGGGGCTCGGCCGCGCCGGTCATCCTTCAGACCCTGACCGGTAATGCGCAGGTCTATTTGAAACAGGGCGTGCTCAGGAACATGAACGTTCTTCGCGAGGTCTTCAGCAAGCTTTCAGTCATTCCCGGCGTTTCCCAGAGCCTTGACCAGAACCTTCCGGTGCAGTACAAGGAAAAGCTTCGCGAGCGGGATACTTATTTCGAGCCGATCGAGATTCCGGTGCAGGTTCAGGGCGGAAACGTTTTCTGGAACAATGCGCTGGTGCGCGGCGAACTTTTCGAACTGGCGCTCACCGGAGGTTCGAACTTTCAGGGGATGGGGCAGATTCAGGCCGTTATGACACTCGACCAGGGGCTTTCAGAAGCCATGGTCCTGAGCCTCCCCAGGCTGCAAATCCTTGCGCTGCGTGACGGCCGGCTTCAGCTGCCGCTTAATCTTGTTATGGAAAGCTGGAAAATTTCTGTCTCTCCATCCCAGCCGCAGCTGCTGAATAAACTTGCTTCAGGCGTCACCCAGGAGGTCCTGGGAAATATCCTGAACAGAAACAATCCGCAGCAGCAGGCCGGAACGCAACAGGGCGGCTACAGCGGGTCTTACCCGCAGGACCCTTATCAGGAACAGCAAAACCAGCCGAGTCCGTTCGGCTCAAAGGGCGTGAAGGGGATAAAAGGCAAGGATATCCTGGCTCAGCTCCTGCAGAATTCAATGTCTTCCCAGGACTCGGGTTCAGGCTCGGGGAATAATTCGGGGTACTAGCTTCTTCAGGCTTTCTGCACAACCTGGACGCTGACGCGCACCAGGCCTTTCCTGGGCTCGGCAATGCGCCGAAATGCGGCCTTCGTCAAATCAATCACCCGGTTCAGCCTCTTGGCGGGGCCTCGGTCGTTCACTCTGCAGACCACGCTTTTCCCATTCGCAAGGTTAACCACTTTCAGTTTCGTACCGAATGGATGGTGCCAGTCCGCGCAGGTCATGGCGCTGTCGTCAAAAACTTCCCCGTTCGCCGTGTGCCGGTTGATGCCCGGGTCTTTTTCACTGTACCAGGAAGCGATGCCTGTCACTCTCGGGTTGTCGGGGCGCTTTTTTGCGAATGCCGCCTTGCCAAGTTTGACGCGGGGCACGGATTTTACGGTTTTCCGCGGTGAAGGTGTGAATTCCTTGCGCAGGGAAACGGGTTCTGCCCAGACGAGCGGAGCGCCCGCCAGCAGAAGAAGTGCAATAAAAAATTTGAAAGCCGGAAAATTCATCATTGAAAAAACGTTAGCACAGGCTTTATGGACCGGCAAAAAAACGGGGGAAATCGGAGAGGCTTTTTAAAGGGCTGAAATATCTCGTTTCCGAATAGGGAATCGCTGGAGTGGAGCCGGAAAGGGGGACGAAAATAGTTGCAGGGAAACCGCGGCGGGCCGCACGGCGTGATATTTTAAACTTTGTACAGGCCTTGAAAAACCCT
>CAZMMY010000003.1:0-6260 GCA_964567495.1 uncultured bacterium | reverse complement strand
ATTTTTTCAGCTGTGTTTTTTTGTAATCGCCTCGGTGCGAAGTTATACTTTTTACACGAACAAAAAAGGACTTCGCAATGCAGAATTTGTTCAGCGTGGACCACTACGCGTTGAGTGTCTATTCTTTTCCTCTTTTCTTTGTGGGTGTGCTTGTCGCGCTCCTGGGCGTCACTGTTTTTTTTAGGGAAGGCCGCTCTCCGGTAAGTCTAAGTTTCAGTCTTTTGACAAGCTTCGTCGCGTTCTGGCTCCTGGCCTTCGGTTTGGTCAACCTGGCCGCCGACGCCCGCACTGCACTGGCCTGGACGCGCGCGGCTAACGGCGCCGTGGTTTTCATCCCGACGTTCTTTTTTATTTTTACGCTCGCTGCGGCCAATATGCTGCGAAGGCATCAGATCGCCGCTTTGCTTGCTCTCGGTGTTTCCGCGGTTTTCGAAGTTCTTGTATGGGCGACGCCCTGGTTTATTTACGGAGTCCGGAAGTATTTCTGGGGCTATTATCCCTTGTATAGCAAGGCTACATGGCCCTTTATGTTTTTTTTCTTCAGCCTGATGCTGCTGTGTTTCGGCGTCCTGTGGAACGCCTATAAGAAATCCGTACCGCGGAGCAAGCGGCTGAAAAATTTCATGATGGGTTTCGGCATCGCTTACCTGGCTTCTATCGATTTCTTCGCGGCATATGGCGTGAATATTTATCCCTGCGGCTATCTTCCTGTCCTTGTTTTCGCAGTTTACATGACTTGGGGTATCTGGCGTTTCCGCCTTGTCGATATTACTCCTTCCTTTGCGGCTGACCAGATCCTCAAGACCATGGCGGACGGTCTGCTGGTCTTTGACAGGCAGGGTATTGTGCGCGTGGCCAATAAAGCGGCCAGCCTGCTTTTCAGCGAGGACGGCGCGGACCTTACCGGCCGGAGACTTGACTGCGAAGGCCTTGATTTTTTTCGGAAGGAAAACCTGGCGCGTCTGCTCTGGACAGGCAGCGTGCAGACGCACGAACTCGTGTTTTTTAATAAAAAGACCGGCATGCACATGCTCGACGTTTCGACTTCTGTGATCCGCGATTCCAACAAGGAGCCGCTTGCTGTCGTCTGTATCGTCAAGGACGCGACCTATCGCCGCAATGCCGAAACCGCCCTTCGCGAAAGTGAGAACCATTACAGAATCCTGGCCGAGAACATCCAGGACGTCATCTGGACCATGGACCTGGACATGAAGCTGACTTATATCAGCCCGTCCGTTACCAAGCTGCGCGGTTACACTGTGGCCGAAGCCATGACCCAGTCGCTGGAAAAAACGTTTACGGCGACGTCTTCAAAAAGCGCGATGGTGTCCCTGAGCGGTATCTGCCAGAGCCATGATTCTCACGCGGTGTATGCGCCGCTCGAACTCGAATACATCAGAAAAGACGGCACGGGTGTCTGGGCTGAAGTGCAGATCACCGTTCTGCGTGATTCCGAAGGAAGAGCGCGCGAACTGCTCGGGGTCAGCCGTAATATTTCCGAGCACCGCAGGGTCCGCGAGACTCTCAAGACCGCAGAGATCTGTTATTTTGATTTGATTGCCGCCGTATCGGACCCGATCATGATTTTTGAACGCAGCGGGACGCTGAAGATGATGAACCGCGCCGCGGAGCAGGTTCTTGGCTACATAGGCCCGCAGCTCCTCGGTAAAACCTTTCAGAAAATGGAAGTACTGGCGCCTGAATCAACCGCTAAGACCTTGCAGGAAATGACGCTGGTCTGGCTGGGCTGGCAGCGCGCGTGCTTCGATATTTGCTTTATCCGCAAGGACGGGACCCGTGTTATGATGGAGGCCGTTCCTTGCCTCGTACGTAAAAACACCGATCAACCTCTGGCGCAGATCCTATTCAGGAATGTCCGGGAAGCTTCAAGCCTGAACAAGGAAAGCGCTGCCTAACGCCCCCTGGGCAGGATGGTAAATGAGTCCTAAAGCCGTTGTTTCCGCAGCGAATCCGCTTCTGGTTCTTGCGGCGGCTTCTCTGGCGCTGCAGCCGGGCTGTGCGACCCTTTTTGGCTGGAACATCCACGCGCCCGGCATGCTCTCCGTGAATTTTGCGGATAAAGTCGAGCCGATGCGCCAGCGTGTCGCACTTTATCTAGACCCTGCGGTTTACGATTACATTTCCAAAGACAAGGGGAACTGGGCTGCGGATCCTACGACTTTTTATATCGGCGAGGCCTATGCGCCCATGCTCCTGGAGGGTTTTCAGCAGGCATTCGATGAATTTATCCTGATGGAAGCAGAACCTGACACGTCCATCATGAAGCAGTACGGCATTCCGTATCTGGCAGTGGTCCGGATCAAGGACTTCCAGAACCGCATGACATGGAAAGGCCAGGGCGTGGGGCTTGTGACCGAAACCGTGATTTATGACATGGTAATGAACCGCCGCGACTATTTCGAATCGCGCGGTACGAGCGACGTGGAGAAGGTTTTCGCCAAAAAAGGCGGGCCGGAAGTGAACCTTAACGCCGCGCTTGAAAATAATATCGCCGTCCTGATCCAGTACATGCAGGATTCACTCAGGAGCAATAAATGGGTGTAAAACGCCTGCTTTTATTTTTAATGCTGCTGTTTCCGGCGGCCCTCCATGCGGCAAACACGGGCACGGAAGTCGTCCAGCAGACGGACACTCAGGTCCTGGTGAGGCAGCATCCGCGAACGGGAAGGGAATATGTGGCGATCGTAAAGTCCGGCCCGGGCCAGACCCGGATGGAGCGGGTGCCGGTCTCCAAAACGCGTTTCCACCCTGATTACCGGATGCTGGACCCGAAACTGAAATCAGGGGCGATTCCCTATGAGGGGCCTGTCAGCGACAGGAAGAAAGTTTATATTTTCGCAGCGGCTGTTGCTGCGGTGGGTGCGGCGGGGGGCACGGCTATTATCGCCGGGGCCCCTGCGGCTACGGGAGCCGGCGCGGCCGGAGGAGCGGGCGGTTATGCCGCAGCGGGCACAGCCGTCGGCGCAGGAACACTTTCCACCTCGATTTTGAACACCCGGCCCGATCCGGATAAAGACAAAATTGAACAGGGCTCGGAATCACGGCAGGTTCTGGTTAAGGATACGCCGTGAATAGCCGAAAAAACTCTACACCAAACGGAGCTTTATGAAGAAGACCATCGGACTTTTAACCTCTTTCACGCCTGAGATTTTCAAGAGTGAATACTTTACCCGCATTATTTCCGGCATCGTAGACGCGCTGCGCGAAACCGAATATGACCTCAAAATGATCATGGTCAAGGACGATGAGTATGCTGACCCCAGCCGCAAGATCATCAAGGAGCACAATGTCCACGGGCTGCTGCTCCTGACCTGGCGCATCCATCCGCGTTATATAGAAGAATCCATCGAGGGTTCGGAGCTCCCGGTCGTGATCATCAATGATTATTCGCCGGAGGTCAAAACCAATATTGTTTACTGCAGCAACAAGTCCGGCATCGAGATGGCCATCAAGCACCTGGTCAACCGCGGTTATCGCAAGATCGGTATGCTGCAGGGGCCGGACGAGGATTCGATCGATGCTCGTGAGCGTTTTCAGATCTATACCGAATTCCTGAAAGACAACGACCTTACCTTCGATCCGGCGCACTACCGGAAGTGCGATTACTTTTTCGAGGAAGACGGCTACCTGAAGATGATGGACATGATTCACAACTCGAAGAGCCTTCCCCGCGCGCTCATCTGCTTCAATGACGACATTGCCATCGGCGCGCTCAAGGCGCTGAAGGAGTCATGGATTAAATGCCCCGAAGAAGTCGCGGTCGTGGGTTACGACGGTATTGAGAGGGGAAAGTACGTGGTGCCGCCGCTGACGACCGTGCGTCAGCCTTTGGAGCGCATGGGCCGTGAGATGGTCAACATCGTGACCGGGCTGATTGAAGGAAGGGTCAAGGGGCCCATCCAGAAGGAATTTATACCGGAGCTTGTGATCCGGCAGTCTGCGTAAAAAATTCTTCTTAAAATAAAAAAAGGCCGGGGATTTCTCCCCGGCCTTTTTTGTTTTCCGAATTTACTTCGAGGTGCTGCTTGCCGTCGCATCGTCTCCGATGTGAACGCCGCCCTCAGGGAGTTTAACGTCAAGCTGCGTGATCGGGAAGGTTCCGATGTGCAGAATGCCGCCGATCTCATCGACCACTCCGTACAGAATGCCTTTGCCGATGCCGGAGAAGATGTTGGTCTTCTCGGTATAGGCCTTGTGGGGTTCGGTGAACAGTTCAGTCCAACCAAAAAAGGCGTTCTTGAAGCCGAATTCCAGTTTGCCGACGGCTTTTTCAGACCAGGTGGTTTTGGTCGTCCAGGGGCTGGGCTCGCAGCTGCAGCCAGCATAAGCGGCCTGGGGGGCAAGCATGACAGCCAGAACGGCTAAAACGAGTACTAATTTTTTCATTTTATTCCTCCATTTTGGTGAAAAAACACAAAAATCAGTCCGTTAAAGTAATGCGCCTTATTTTTGTGCTTCCTTAATCTATATCGGCTCGAAATTAAAAAGTTTAAATGCCTTAGCCAGTGCTAAAATAAGGTCAAACTGGAGTGTGGAATGACAAAAAACGCATTTAGACCCCGCTTTTTTGCGCTGCTGGTGCTTCTGCTTGGGCCCCGGCTTGCACTCGGAATAGAGTTCCAGGACCTCGGTCTCCTGGTCAATCTGCAGAACGCCTATTATAAGGTCAGTTCCGTTAAGGAAAGCAGGGAGCCTGGTTTTGTGGAATTCGAGGTCCGCACGGGGCACGCCAATTACAGGGCGGAGGGCGTGCTCGAGCTGGGCAAGCTCCTCAGGGAAACCGAATTCATTGAGAAAGTCCGCCGCCATGAAGAAAGCAGCGGCTTCTTCGACGGCGCTGCATCATCAGTGCAGGCAACCGCCGACGGCTTTGTGAACCTGGTGACAAGCCCCATAGAGTCCGGCAAGGGGATCGGCAGGGCGGCTGGCAAGCTTGGGCAAACAATAGGCGGAGCGTTTCGCCCCAAAGAAGAAGGCGAGAAGGTTACGTTCAACGAAAAATTCCTTGGCGGCTCAGAACGTGAACTGGCTAAACAGTTTGGCGTGGACGTTTATACCCGGAACGCTTATGTCCGCCAGATTTTGACCAATATGGCCAGGTCGCGAATGGGCGGCAAGGGAGCTTTGTTTTTCGCCAAGCTCCTGGTTCCCGTTGCCCTGGCGGCGTCCATCGTGCTGACAGCGAGCGGCGTCAATAGCTCGGCCGACCGGATCGTCAACGATTATGACAAGGGCGATCTTTATCGCATGAACAGGAAGGCCCTGCTTGACCTGAAATGCGAGGCCTGGGCGGTGAATCTTTTCATGAGCTCGCCATTCTATACCCCGCGCGAAATGACCTACATCCGCGTTTATCTTGAGACCCTTAAAAACGCCAAAGGCTTCGAAACGATACTGCCTAAAGCGGCGGAATCACGCAGCGCGTGGGAAGCGCGAAAAATTCTTTATGCTTCACAGCTTGCCGCGGACCAGGTCATGAGCCATGGCGCCAGGCTGGTTTCCATCAAGCCCTGGCAGGGCGGGCTGCTGGCTGAGAGCGAGGATTCAATGACTATGATTCTTCCTTATGACTACCTGCAGAACAACGCCCACGGAAAGAATCTGATCGATTCAGGGCTTTACGAATTCAGGAAAACAGGAAAGAAAAAACTGCAAATATGGAACGCCGGCCAGATTCAGAACGATTTCCTTGCGAATGCCCGCCGCAGCGGTATCGATGTCCGCTGGCGACTGTTGTGGGCTGTGAAAGGTGAGAATGAGAAGAAGGCTTGAGGTCGAACAGAAATACCGGGTCAGCAACCCCGCCGCATTGCGCGCGAAAGTGCGCGCCATGAAGGCGAAGAAGGTCTGCGCCGGAAAAGAAATCAACGATGTTTACGGGCTTCAGAGAATCGGGATTATGGGCATTCTTCGGCTTCGCAAAGACGGCCGCGGCGGTCGGCTGACTTTTAAAGGCCCGCGCATGAAAAGCGCGTTCAAGAAACGGGTGGAAATCGAGACCCCGGTCGACTACCGGGAGATGAAAGCCATACTGGAGTCGCTGAACCTTGGGAAGCCGTTTTTTTACGCCAAGACTCGCGAGGAATATCAGGTCGCGGGCGCTCACGTTACGATCGATCACGTGCAAGGGCACGGCTGGTTCGCAGAAATCGAAGCGCCCGCATCGAAGATCAATCCGCTTGCCGAAAAGCTCGGCTTGAAGCCTTCGGACGTCGAGGAGAAGACCTACCTGGAACTTC
>CAZMMY010000002.1:19738-20007 GCA_964567495.1 uncultured bacterium | reverse complement strand
CGCCGGCGCGGACAAAACTTTCTTCGATGTCGGCCTCGGTCACGCCCAAACGCAGCATGGCACGCTCCAGGTCCGCGTTTTTCTTCGGTGAAACCGGGAAATTCATTCCGTCGCCTCCGCGGAAAATTCAGCCACTTCCCCGCCGCTGTATTCGACGCGTATTTGTATGGGCTTGCAGCACACTTCGCAGTCCTGGATGTAACTCTGCTTCCGGCCGCCGCTGGCGTCCAGGCGCGGTGCCAGCTGCTGGCGCAAGCGCTGCAGGACGG
>CAZMMY010000002.1:11666-19728 GCA_964567495.1 uncultured bacterium | reverse complement strand
CGCAGTGAGGGCAGGAAAACGGGTAGTCCTCTTCGAGCATTTAGTTTTTGGGAACAAGAAAATAAAAGAGAAACAGAAGAGAAGTCAGCAGCACGGCCTTGACCACCAGGCGCGTGCTCTTGTCGCGCAGCGCGCGCGCAAGCTCGTTGTCCTGGATTTTCTGTTTATTGGTGTCGTCCAGAAGATGCACGCCGTCTTTTGCAAGCAGGATGCAGGTTTTTTCTACAGCCTGAAGGAAATAAATGAGACCGATGAAGGTTGAAACGAGGACGGGCACCCAGAAAATCATGCTCGCCCGGAAAATCAGCAGGAGAAGAAGATAAACACAGCTTACGGTCAGGATGGCCGTGCCTGTCCTGATTCTCCGCCGGCATCCCTTGGGTCCGATGTTTTGCGCCTGCATGGTTAAAATATAACGCAGCGTGAGACGCGGCGCAACCGCCTTCTCAATCCTTGCCGGTCCTGAAATGCGGAGCATGCACGGGCTTCGATTCGGGCGAACCGATCTGGCGCAGGTAGACAGACAAAACCACGACCATGGCGATAGAAAGGAATTCACTCTGCCAGTTCTGGAAGGACTCGAACCAGAACTGGCTGCTCCCCACGTACGCCGCCATCTTGACCGGCGGCAGGCCGTCCAGCAGGCGTTCTTCATTATAATGTTCCAGGCCGAAAAAGGCATGCGCCACGAACGACCCGAGGAAGAGCGTGAAAAGGGCAGCGGTCAGCGAATACTTATAAAAAAGAAGCGGTATGCCGCCCTTGCGCACGGGCCAGGGCACGTTATGCCCGTGCTTATGCAGGGCAGGGTCTTCATCTACAGATTCCCCGCCGTCGGGATTTTTGGATTCAGATGACCCCCGCTGAAAAAGAAAAACAGTGAGCAGAACGTAAAGCCCCATCTGCAGAAACTCGCTCTCCCAGTTTTCGAAAACGGCTTCCAGGAAATGGCCGTCCGTGAAATATGCGCCGAGAGTAAGCTGCGGAAGTCGGCGAATGGCCAGTTCCTGATTATTGACAAGAAAGCCGCTGAAAAACTGCCCGATAATAAAAATCGCGAACAGCCCGAACAGGGCCAGTGACAGGCTGTTGTCGCGCAGGACTTCCTTATAAGTTTCAGGCCTAAGCTTCATCCCGTTATTCTATAGCCGCGGGAGGGGCCAGTAAGTCGGGGGTTCCCTATTTTTTGGGATGAGCTTTGAAAAACTCCCAAATCAGATCCGTGGCCGCTAGGTTGTTCTCGGGCTGGGGCCATTCGTGATCACCGCCGTCGATGGTATAAAGCTCTACCGAGCTTCCCTTTTCACAGCCGGAATAAATCTCGCGTTTCGCACCGAGGATTTCCACGGTCTCAGGTTTCAGATCGCATCCGTTCCGCCTCTGCCAGGTCTGCATCGCGAAAGAAACCGGTTCGTCGTATTTGCTTCCATAGATGACCGGGCTGTAGCCGCCGTTATAAAGAACCTTCTGATCGGCCGTGCCGTTGATGGCAAGCACTGAAACAGGGCAGGAAGGATGGCATTCGGGCAGCAGGGCGCCGCTCACGGGCGCGATGGCCGCGAAAACGTCGGCTGCCTCGCAGCCCAGGCGATAAGCAAGCTGAGCGCCGTTGGAAAAGCCCGCGGCATAAATCCGGGCGGGGTCCACCCTGTGCTCACGGCTGATTTTTTCCACCAGCTCGCGGATGAACGCCACGTCGCCGATCTTTTCCGCGTCCGCGAAACCGCAGCAGTTGCCGCCGTTCCATGTCAGGCCTGTAGCCGAACCGTCGAACTCATTGGTGCCGTTCGGATACACGACGATAAAATTTTCTTTCTGCGCCTTATCGGTAAACCGGCTGATGCGTTCAATTGTGAAAGCGTTGTCCATGGCGCCGTGCAGGACCACGACCAGAGGCAGGGGGCCGTCCGCGGCTTCAGGGACATGAATATGATAGCTGCGCTCCCGGCCGCCGTACTGGAAGCGGATCAGGTCTTCAGAGAACGCCGGGTTCTCCGCAGAAAAAAAGAAAGTAAATAAAATAAAAACCCAGCGCGGCACATTATTCATATTTAAAGGATACCACGCACTTGCAATTTCCGTTCTGTCATAAGTACCAGCCGCTGTCAGAAGTCTCGTACAGGTCCGCGCAGTGTTTACGGAATCTCCGGCCTGGAAGGATTGGCATGGAACTTGAAAAGATAATACCGGTTACGCTGAAAGGCGAAACCGGAAGCTGTGAGGAACTTTGTTCTAAAAGCGGCAGAACCTGAAAAGGTCAACACCGGAAAAGATAAAGCTCCTCCTCCAGCTTGCTTTTAAACGGGTGCGCCGCATTCGCCGAAAAAGTCCGACCCATTCGATCAAGAACCATAAGAACCGTAAAGATTGAAAAGGAAGGACAAACGCGATTTGCCTGACGCACTCAAAGAAAAGCCCGGCTCCTCCATGCCGGGCTTTTTCTTTATCAAATCAGGCCGGAAGCCAGGAGAAGAGCGATGAAAAGCAGGAGTCCGGACACGACCCATTGAATCGCGCCGATCGTCATCTTTCTCAGGAAAAAATTGCCCAGGAAAGCGCCTGCGAAAGCCGCCAGCGCGGCGGCGGCAAGCGGCTTGAGAAAATCCGCGTTCATGGCGGGCGCGAAACGCGCGGTGTAAACCGAAAGCCTGGCCAGGTCGATCACGGCCGCGATCGCGATCCCCGTCCCGATGAAGCTCTCCTTTGAAAGCCCCGCGCGAATCAGGAAGATGCTGCGCACCGCGCCCTGGTGCCCCGAAAGCCCGCCGAAGAATCCGCTCAGCAGGCCGCCGAACGGCAGATATTTTTTATCCACCGCCCAGGTTTTGTAGGCCGGCAGAAGCTCGAACACGGCGAAGAAAGCCATGAGAGCGGCCAGCGCAAGCTTGAGCGGCGTGACCGCGGCTTCTCTTCCAAAAGCCTCATAAACGAAAAGGGGTTCCGCCTCGGCAAAAAAAGAAAGGCACCATGCGCCGAAAAACGCCGCGGCCGCGGCAGGCAGGCCGAACTTCAGGAAGACTTCCCTGTCCGTATGTCTTCCGACCAGGAAAAATTTAAAAACGTTGTTCAGGAGATGGACCACGGCAGTCATGCCGACCGCGATATGAACGGGGAAGAAAAGCGCAAACACCGGCGTAAGAAGCGTACCCAGCCCGAACCCGGAATAAAAAGTCAGAGCGGACGCCGCGAACGAGCAGAGGCAGATCAGCAAATAGCTCATAGATGTCCCCTTATTATGGCCCAAGAAAACTGGAGGAGAAGTATAAAATTTGTAAATTTTCAGGCAGCCGAATATCCAGCTGCTCCCGCATCATCTTCCGGTTTCCAGCTCGGTTCTCACGGGCCGGCTTTCATACGGCTCGTATACCATAATTTATATACACGCAGCTTCCTGAAAACCGCTGAATCGCCCGCAAGGAAACTCACAGCGGAACTTCGCCCAAAACCCGCAGGAAATCGCTTGCTATTTACCCTGTTTTTTCTATAGTAATGCGGTCTATGAAAAAACTCGCAGCCATTTTTACAGCCATGATTCTTTGCCTTCCTCAGCAGGCCCTTGCCCTGTACGAAAATGAAACCTCGCTGCGCGGCGCAGAACAGGAAGAGGCCGGTTTTCTCGACCCTTTCGGGGATAGCGTCTCTGCCCTGACCTATCTGCCCCGCCAGGTCCTGAACGGCGCGTTCTACGGCGCGGGCAAAACGGCAGCGGTCCTGAGTGATAAGGACTTCATCCGCAGAGTCAAAGACATCCTTTATTTCTACGATGAGAGGGCGCTGTGGTACCCCATCGTTTCCTATGCTTCCGGCTTCCGCGCGGCCTATGGAGCCGGGCTTCTTTATAAGGACCGCGGCGTCAGGGTGCATACGCGGGCCCTTCTGCATGATTCAAACTTCTGGTCCTACAGCTTCAAACCCTCTTACACCGCGGACCTGGGCGGCTTGAAATGGAAGAACTCTCTCCTGGGCGTGCTCGAGAAAAAAGATGACCGCCGCTTTTACGGCATCGGCGCGGACCCGCACAACGACCCGCGCAACACATTTCTGGGTTCCAACGATTACGGCGTGTACACCGAAGAACGCCGGAAGATCCAGTGGTCGAGCAAACTCTCTTCGCCCTCCTCGCCTTTCAGCGTGGAGTATCTCGGCTATTACCAGCGGCGCGCTTTCGAAGACCACGGCATGGGCGTTAACGACGTTCGCGAGGTCTTCGACCATTCACGCATCCCCGGCTTCGACGCGCCGGTCAAACAGCTTTACAACGAGCTCTCGCTCGAAATAGACACGCGCAAAAACACGAAAATGCTGACTCCCGGATTTCGCGGCGAAGTTTATTCCGGCGTTTCCGCGGGCTTCGGCAAGCATGACGCCAATCTTTTCCGCACCGGTTTCGACGCCGCTGGCTTCATCCCGTTTCTTCACGAGCACCGCCTGATCGTGCCGCGCCTCGTCGCGGATATGGTCGAGAACATGAACGAACAGGTCATCCCCTTTTCAGAATATCCGCGCCAGCGCACGTTCCGAGGCAACTCGGCGCGGGAAATCATCCGCAGCGAGCGAGTTTCCATCGTGCCCAGTATCGAATACCAGTGGCCGCTTTCACACATGCTGAATGCGCACCTTTTCTTTGACACTCTTTTCGTGGGCCAGCGCCCGGCGGAGATCGACTGGAACCAGGGCCTCTGGGCCGCTGGCGGGGGCATTGATCTTCATTATCTGAACCGCGAGCTCGGCCGCTTCGAGCTGGCCGGCGGTTCCGAAGGCTTCCAGGCAACGTTCACCGTCGGCAACCCGCTCAAAACCAACCACAGGAAGGACTGGTAATGAGGCTTTTCCTTCTGGCTTTCACGCTCCTTTCAGCAGGCTGTGCGCACGGCTACCGCTTTAAAGAGACTGCGCCCGCGGCCGAGGCGGGCGACCGCAATCCTTCCCCCGTTCCGCAGAAAAGCGGCGATTTTGATTTCGTGGAATATTCCGTGGCCGCTTCCCTGCGCTATCCTGTCGATTCCCATCTCGACACCCGGCGCGTGCCGCGCAGCCGCGACGTCAACTCAATGGACGAAGTTCCCGGGTCTTCCTGGTTCACTCCGCGCCTGGGCAACAAGGAGATCACACCCGCCGAGCTTGTAAAAGGCCCGGAAAAACAGGGCCCGCCCCAAACTCCTTTCACCATTATCAAAGCCAAGACCAGCGGCAACAGCCCGGGCTTTATCATCAGGGACTCGCGCGGCCTGAAATACCTGATCAAATTCGACAGGCCTGAGCTCGCCGACCTGGAGAGCACTGTCAATTACGTGGTCAACCGCGTGTTCTGGGGCTTCGGTTATAACGTCACGGAAGATTACATCGTGAATTTCTCTGAAGAAGACGCGAAAGCAGGCGAAGGGATCGAGCAGGAAAAAGTCGACGAGGTTTACCTTTATTCGCACCGCGGCGAGGGCGGAAGATTCCGCGCAGTCGCCAGCCTTTTCCTTCAAGGTGAAATCCTGGGCCCGATCAGCCCCAAAGGCACTCGCAAAGGCGACGCCAACGACACCATCGCGCACGAGAACCGGCGCGTCCTCCGCGGCATGCGCATGTTTTCCGCTTTTCTGAACAATTCGGGTTTCCGCAGCGACAACAGCATGGATGTATACGAAGGCCAGCCCGGCCAGGGCCACACTGTGCATTACCTGCTGGACTTCGGCGAGAACTTCGGCGTGCACGGCGCGGGCAAGAGCCGCATGTGGGACGGTTTCGAACATTTCTTTTCCCTGCGCGACTCGAGCCGGAAATTCGCGGGGCTAGGCTTCCCCGTCCAGAAATGGGAACGCGCGGTCTATGACTCCAACGACCCGAACTCTACTTTCGAGGCTGAAATGTTCGAGCCCGGAAAATGGAAGGAAACCACCCCCTTCCTGCCCATGACTTACAGCCGGCCCGACGACGACTACTGGGCCGCCAAGATCATCTCCGCACTCGAGCCCGCGCACCTGGACGCTCTTTTCGAGTCGGCCGCGCACCCCGACTCGGCTTACGTGCAGAAAGTCCGGGAAGTCCTGGAGAAAAGGCGTGAGAAAACCATCCGCTACGCGTTCAGCCGCGTTTCCCCGCTCGAGGTTTCGTCTTTCGGGAATGGAAAGCTCTCGCTTAAAGATCTGGGCGTCCGGCATGGGCTGGGAGGAGCTTTTTACCGCGTGAATTTCCTGAAAGCGAACGGCAGGAAAGCCGCGCCGGAAATCAAAGTCGAAGGCGGAAAAGAAATCGAGATTCCGTTCAGCGATGCGCTCACCGCCGCCGGCGGCTATCTGCGTATCGAGGTCACGGCCATGCGCAGCGGCAAGCCTGCCCCGCGCGCCGCACAATTCCACGTCCGCGGCTCAGGCTCAGAAGCCAGGCTCGCGGGCGTCCTGCATTAATTCGATACCTTATAATCCCATCTCGCGCCTTGAAGGGCGCCGTGGTAAGTTTCTCTGTCGTACTGTTCTTCTTTTTTCCGGGCTGTTTTCAGGGCCGCATTTTTCGCGCTGCGAACTTTGTCCTGGATAACGCCGCAGTTTCCGGCCCCGGTTCCGGCCTTTTCAATCTTTACGAGCTCCTGCTCCATTTCTCCGGCAGCTTCCAGCCCGATGTCTTTGTGCCGTTCCTCATGTTTTTTTAGAGCGGCCAGAAATATCTGCCATTTTTCACGCAGCGCAGGGTCCGCGGTTTCGGCCCCCTTCCACTCCGGCAGGATGTAATCGACCGTGAAGGTCACACGGGGATTAACCAGACGGCAGCCGTCTCCCACCAGGCCGTACCTGTGATTTGAACGGATGTCCCAGCGGGTGTAGGCCGCATGGCCGCCGGGCAGGCCCTTGGCTTTCATGGAAGCCAGAAGTTCATCTTCCGTATTGCCTTCGGCCGGATAATTTTCCAAATGCGTGACGACTTCCACGTCGGCGTTCAGAAAAGAAAATGAGAAAAAAAACAAAGCCGCTGAGAGAAGAAAAATCCGCATTAAAGGCTCCTGTGTTCGACCATGATGCAATGGTCCATGATGACCTGGATGCCCGCGGCCCGGGCCCTGGCGGCGGCTTCCTCGTTGACGATGCCCGACTGCATCCAGATGACTTTGGCCCCGGCGGCGATAGCGTCGTCCACCACGGGCGGCACGTCCTGCGCTTTGCGGAAAACATTCACGATTTCGACAGGGCCGGGCACAGACTTCAGGTCCGGGTAGGCCTTCAGCCCCTGCCACTGTTCGAGCGTGGGATTGACCGGGATAATGCTGTAGCCGGCGGAGCGCATGTAATCAGGCACGTAATTGGCGGGCCGGCCCTCGCGTTCCGAGATACCGACCACTGCGATCGATTTATAAGCGGTCAGGATCTTCTCAATCTCGTCCATTTCAGCCTCCGCAGCCTTCGGAGCCATAAGCCAGCGCCTGCCCGCACCTGGGGCATTCACCTTTCCTGAAGGCCTGGTCATCGACCGGCTCGTTACAATTTCCGCACTTGTCCATGCCTCTATTATAAATCAAAAAAACGAAAAAACTATTTTGTGATTTCCGGCAAATAGCCTATCGTAGGGCCATGTCCGGTTTATTCGAACCTTTACAGATGGGTGAACTCCGAGTTCCCCACCGCGTCTTCATGGCCCCGCTGACCCGCTGCCGGGCCACGGGTCAGGACGGCCGCACGCCCAACGACCTTATGGCCGAATACTACGCTCAGCGGGCTTCAGCCGGCATCATTTTCAGCGAGGCCACATGCGTCGATCCCATGGGCGTGGGCTACCCCAATACTCCCGGCATCTGGTCGCGCGAGCACGTCGAAGGCTGGAAGAAAATCACGGATCGCGTGCACGCCGCGGGCGGGCGAATGCTGCTGCAGCTCTGGCATGTGGGCCGCATATCCGACCCCATTTACCTTGACGGCAAAGCCCCGGTGGCGCCCAGCGCCATAACACCTGCCGGGCACGTCAGCCTGGTCCGTCCAAAAAAACCTTTCGTCACGCCGCGCCCGCTCGAGCTGGAGGAAATCCCGGGCGTGATCGAGGCTTACAGGCTCGGCGCGGCAAACGCAAAAGCGGCGGGCTTCGACGG
>CAZMMY010000002.1:7608-11656 GCA_964567495.1 uncultured bacterium | reverse complement strand
AACGGCTATCTGCTCGACCAGTTCCTCCAGGATAAAACCAACAAACGCGCCGACGCATACGGCGGCTCCATCGAAAACCGTGCGCGCCTGATGCTGGAAGTCACGGATGCGGTCATTTCAGTGTGGGGCGCGGGCCGCGTCGGCATGCACCTCGCGCCGCGCGGCGACGCTCACGACATGGGCGACTCCGATCCCCTGGCCGTGTTTTCTTACGCGGCGCGTGAACTCGGCAGGCGCGGGATCGCTTTCCTGTGCGCGCGTGAATCGCTCGGGGAAAACCGCATCGGCCCGGCTCTCAAGAAAGCTTTTGGCGGAGTTTATGTCGCGAACGAGAATTTTACGAAGGAAACGGCGGAACAGGCCTTGAAGAACGGCGAGGCAGACGCGGTGGCTTTCGGCAAGCTGTTCATCTCCAACCCCGACCTGCCCGAGCGCTTGCGGAAAAACGCCCCGCTGAACGCGCCTCAGCCTGAAACTTTTTACGCGGTCGGGCCCCAGGGCTATACCGACTACCCCGCTCTCAGCGCTTCCCTTTCCTCCCGCTGATCTAAATCCCCAGCAGATGCTCGTTCTTCCTGAGCCAGGCTTTGGCATGCCTGTAGTCCGGCATGATTTTTTCAACTTTGGCCCAGAATCGTGCGGAATGATTCAGGTGGACCGTGTGCGCCAGCTCGTGGACAACCACGTAATCAATGACGCTGAGCGGCGCCATGACCAGCCGCCAGCAGAAATTCAGACTGCCGCCAGGGCTGCACGAACCCCAGCGAGTGGCCGCGCCGTTGATTTTAAACCCCGCGTGTTTGAGGCCTGAAACCCCGGAATAATACGCGATCCGCTGTTTAAGGACTTCCTTCGCATGCCGCTTGTACCAGTCCGTGAAATGTCCCGAGGCATTGGGCTGGGCCACCGGGTGGAGATTGAATCTGGCGCCGTCGAACGACAATGCGCTGACCGCTTCAGGAGTAACGGCCAGCTTGTATTTCTGGCCCAGGTAGAGGAATTCTTCACCCTCGGTAAACTGCGGCGCGGCGGTCATGAGGGCCCGGGCGGCTTCCTGCTTCTTCTCGATCCAGGGTTTACAGCGCTCAACGAACTTTTCGATGAATAAAAGCGCCATCCGTTCCGGTGCGCGGATGATCAGCGTCGCATCCTTGGCCACCTGCAGAGCCAGCGTCCTTCTTTTCGAGCGGATGATGTTCCGGCTGATATCGTCAGGCATGATCGGAAATTATAGGGGCTGACGCCGCAAAATGCTACTGCCTCGCGGCAAAACGGCTGCCGAAGCTTCGGCTTAAGCGGCGGCCTGCTCGAAACGCAGGACTTTGGCGTAGAGTGAATCCCATTGGCGAAGGTTCTGCTTGAACCTCTGGCGGGACTCGGCAAGCTTCTTCTGGCGGGCTTCCTTCAGGTGGCGGCTGGAATCGGCAATGCGCTGATAAACGGTGTCACGGTACTCAAGCGCATGATGCTCCCAATCGGCAAGCGTGTGCTTCAGTTTTTCATACCGGGCCGCGAAATTCTTGCGGAACTTTTCGAGACGCGGGTGCGCGTCGATGCGGTTCAGGGTTTCTACCGCGCGGTGGTGCCGGGCGCGGATGCGAGCCGCCAGGATTTTATATTTCGAAATCCTCTTCAGGTCGGTCGCAAGCCCCACTCCCGCCAGCGCCATGATCAGCCACTTGGTCGGGTCCCAGTGATACCAGCGCACGCCGTTACGGAAGTCGGCCGGAAAATGATGGTGATAGTTGTGATATCCTTCCCCGAACGTGATCAGCGCCGCGAGCCAGTGATCCTTGGCCGAGGAATAAATGTCGTAAGTCGCCTTCCCGAACATATGGCAGACGGAATTGATGCAGAAGGTGCCGTGATAAATCAGCGTCAGCCTCATGCAGACCGAAAGAAGCAGCGCGCCCAGAAAATGCCCGCTCAGCGCGCCGATCAAAAGCGGCAGGGCGATGCCCGCGCCGATGGCCCAGAATTTGTAATATTTATGCTGGTGCATGACCATGGGGTTGCGCTCGAGGTCGCGCACGTTGCTGTAATCCTGGATCTGCTTCCAGAAAATCAGCCAGCCGATATGCGCGTAGAAAAAACCCTTTTTAATGGTGTACGGGTCTCTGTCCGTGTCGGTGAACTGGTGGTGCGTGCGGTGCTGGGAAGCCCATTTGTAGGCGGACTGCTCAAACGCCGCGGCGCCGAAAAACAGGAAAAAGAACTGCACGAGGGGGTGCGCCTTATAGCTCAGATGGGCAAAACAACGGTGGTAGCCCATGGTAATGCTGAGCGGCGTGGCGAGCATGTAAAACCCGAACAGGAGGGCCTCAGAAAGGCTCATCCCATTATGCCATAAATAGATAAGTGCACCCGGCACGCCCAAAAGGGTCGTGATGGCGAAGAAGATGATATTCGTCCAGATAAGCTTGCGGTAGGGAGTCTGGTAAGTCTGCATTCTCATTAACCTCTTTCTCGAATTGGCTTTACAGCTGCAGCACATTCTAAAAAAGATTAAGCAAGAATGCCATACCGATGGAACAGCCAATTAAATTATATGCTTACATCGTCTTAATAGCAAATAACTTGCCCGGAGTTTTTTATGGCCGAAAAAGCGCGGATTATTTCTTCGCTTTTTTTGCGGCGGGCTTTGCCGCTTTTTTAGCGGCCGGCCGCGGCGCCGCAGGGACCAATTCAGAAATCGTGACCTTCCCGACTCCGCCATGGCGGATGACTTTCAGCTGGCGCTGCTCCATGCGGGGCTGCGCCGGCGTCTGCGGCTGGCCGCCCTGGGGTTTCGGCTGGCCATTGCCGTTGGCCTTTCGTTTGGCGAAGCAATCTTTACAGAAAACAGGGCGCTCGGCGGAGGGCTTGAACGGGACTTCGCAGTTCTGGCGGCAGTCCGCGCAAACAGCCTGATGCATCGGCTTGCCGTTTCCCCTGTTCTGGTTCTGCGGCTGGCCCTGCGGCTGAGGCGCGCGGTTGAAATTGGGCTCGGGCTGGCGCTGGGGATGCTGCGGATGATGCGGCTGCGGCGCCCGGTTGAAATTCTGTTCCTGCGGGCGCGGCTGATTGTGATGCTGGCTCCCCTGGCGCTGCTGAGACGGGTGGTTGTGCTGCTGCGGCCTGTTCTGCTGGCCAATGCGGCTGAGCACCTGGTCGAGTTTGCGTTCCACATTCTCCAGCCGTTCCGTAAACTTTCCCATAATGGCGACTAAATCCGGCATTTGCGTGTCGGGCGCCGCATTTCCTTCGGGTTTCGCGGAACGTTTGGGAGCTTTCGCTTTCGGCTTCTTCATACAAAAACCTCACTCTTGTTTTCGAGCCACCCGGCCGCGTCTTTCGCGCCGCGTGCCGTGAAGCGTATATTTGAACGGATAATTTCGACAGCCTGCTTCATGGTTCTCTCCACGCCGGCCACCTGGTTCTTTTTGAAAAACGCTTCCACGTCTTTCAGTTCTGCGGCCTTGTTAAAGCCAGTGGTGGAACCTTCCATAATATGACCGAGATGCGAAGCCACGCTGCCGCCTTCATAGCGCTTGCGCAGTTCCCTGATGTTCTTTTTGACGAAGGCCCAGGCCTGATGGCGCGCCTGGCGGTTCGAGCCGAAGCCGCCGAGCAGCGCATAGGTATCCTGTGCGCGGACTTCTTTGGAAAGCGCGAACTTCAGAACGTCAGCCACGACTTTCTTGTCTTTGAACCGTGTCAGCGCACGCAGGATGCGGACTTTTTCTTCCTGCAGCCTGGTCGCGCGATAAATACCGAGGAGCTGCTCGTATTCCGCCCGCCCGCCCTGCGCTGCCACGATGCTGTAGACCGGGCCGCGAAGGTTGGGTTCGAGCTCGCCCGTATCGACGAAATTCTCGAAACGGCCGCGCGCCTCGCAGATGACTTCCTCCGAGCCGTAATTGACCGACGAAGAAATCAGGAGCGAACGGAGCAGAAGGCCGGAATGCGAATCGGAATCTTTTTTCTCCCAGCCCAGGTCGCTGAGCGCGGGCGCAAGCACAGAGCGCGCAAACGCTGCCAGCCGCTCATGGTCTTCTTCCGTCTTAAG
>CAZMMY010000002.1:0-7598 GCA_964567495.1 uncultured bacterium | reverse complement strand
AGGCTCCAGAGGTTGTATTCGCGCTCGTTTTTCACGGCCGCGAGGATGTCGAGCGCCCTGGAAGGCTGAAGGTACCCCGCACGGGTCAGGGCCAGTGCGTCGCTGACAATGCCGAGCGCGTCGATCACAGGGTCGGGCAGGCTGCCGGATTCCAGCGCGCCGACGAGCTTGTCCAGCATGTCCGCCGGGTAGGCTGTGCGATAAAAGCCGCTCTGGCCCGCGTTGATTTTGATCCAGCCGCCCTCGCCGCCCACTTCGATATTCGTGGAAGCGTTTTTCAGAAGCCCGATCCACGGTTTGCTCTCGTCTTCGCGCGAAACGCGTCCTTACTGCCGTCGAAAAGAAAGCGCTCCTGGCTCAGCTTGAGCGAACCGGGCTTCCCCTTCCTGCTCTGCACCGTCAGCACCGGAAACCCGGGCTGGCGCGTGAAACCGTCCATAATGGCGCGCACGGGCTTGCCCGAAACTTTCTCAAGCGTATCCCACAGGTCGTTGGTCGCTGCATTCTTGTAAGCAAATTGCTTGATGTAATTGCGCAGGCCTTTGCGGAAATCCTCTTCGCCCAGATAATGCTCCAGCATGCGGTTGACGGAAGAACCCTTGCTGTAAGTAATAGCGTCGAAGATTTCGCGGATCTCGGCAGGGTCCTGAACCGGTATCTCGATCGGATGCGTGTTGCGGAGCGCGTAGGAACCCAGTGCGCGCAGGTAATCGGCCACGATGAACTGGTCCCAGATTTTCCATTCCGGGAACTTGTCATGCACGGCCTTCGGCCCCATATAGGAAGCGAAGCCTTCGTTCAGCCACAGGTCGGTCCACCACTCCATGGTCACCAGGTTACCGAACCACTGGTGGGCGAGTTCGTGGTCCACGACCTCGGCCACGCGCTGGCGCGCCGCGGCGGAGGAATTCTCGGCATCAACAAGCAGCGCGGTTTCACGGTAAGTCACCAGGCCCCAGTTTTCCATGGCGCCGGAAGCAAAGTCGGGCAAAGAAACCATGTCGCATTTCGGAAGCGCATACTTCACGCCGAACCAGTCGCCGAAATAAGGAAGCGCGTGGAGCGCCACATCGAGCGCGAACTTACCCTGCTCTTTTTTGCCGGGAACTGTGTAGACGCGTACCAGGGTGCCATTGCGGTCGCGGCCTTCTATATATTCAAGGTCAGCAACCACAAAGCATACGAGATACGTCGACATGATAGGAGTAATTTCATAATGAACGTGCTTTATGCCGTTCTTTTTGGACTGATGTTCGACCGGCATGTTGGAAAGCGCGCTCAGCCCTTCGGGCACGATCAGCGCGCATTTGAAGCGGGCCTTGAAGTCCGGTTCGTCCCAGCAAGGGAAAGCGCGGCGGGCGTCAGTCGCTTCGAACTGGGTCGCGGCGCCCCAGCGTTTTTCGCCGCGCACTTCGTAAGCCGTGCGGTAAAAGCCGTGGAGCTTGTCGTTCAGCGTTCCCTCGAACTCGAGGTAGACCGCGGCGGCCTCGCCGGGCTTGAAGGTGCGGCCGAAATCGAGGGTGACGGTCTCAAACTTCTCGTTGTAGGAAATCTTTTTGGCCAGGACGGGGCTGGTCAACTTGCCGCCGCTGAGCGAGGCCTTCTTCACTTTCAGCTCCGTCGCGTGCAGGGTCACGCTGGAAAAAGGCTTTTTCGCCTTGAATGTGACAGTTTCATAGCCCTGGAAGGTGAACTTCGCAAGATCAGGCTGGAGAGTCAGGTCATAAACAACGGGTTCGAGATTGCGGTCGAGGCGGTAGGGATTTTTCTTCATTTGTCCGTTCTTTGTTTGGGTTTATGAAGTTTCGCGCGGCCTTTGCCGGCGGCAGACTAAAAATCAAAAGATTGCGATGGGGAGATTATAGCTCGTGAGATTGCCGGCGGAAACTCAAAATATCGGGCCGCAAAAGGGGCTAACTGTAGACGGCTTCCCTCTGCTTGCGGGCGATCAGGGGCGCGGCCTGATGGATGTAAGAATCCAGCATTTCCAGCTTCTCTTTGGAAGGCCGGTGCGGCTTCGCGAAATGGACGGAAAGAACACCGAACAATTTCCCGCTCTCATCGAAAAGCGGCGTTGAAATGACCGAGGAAAAGCCATAGCGGGAAAATGTTTCTACGAGATAGGAAAAAAGCGGGTCGATCCTGACGTCCTCCATAACAACCCTTTCACGGCGCTTAAGCGCGATGCCGCACACGGAAAAGCCGACCGGAACGTTCTTGAAATAGGTCAGGAACTCGTCATTGAAACCGATATGGGCGGCGATCGTCAGCATCTGGCGTTCTTCGTCGTAAAACTGGACGTTGCCTTTGTCGGCGCCGAGCATTTCGACCGCGGTCACAAGGAATTGGTGAAGCCTGGGATTCAGCCGTCTCATATTAATAAGGATTATATGGATCGCGAAAATTATTCGGATAAGCGATCGCCTGAATAAAATGAAAGGATAGTCTTACAAGCGTCAGGGCCGTCCCCGACATCGCACTTCGGCGAAAAGGGCTTCCGGTCCGCTTTTGCGAAAATTCGCGGCGGTAAAACGTCCTACCCCGACCTCTTGTAAGTCACGCGGTAGATCGCCCCGGCGTAATCGTCGGAAATCAGGAGCGAGCCGTCGGGCATGACCTGCACATCCACCGGCCGGCCCCATACCTTTTCATTTTTCAGCCAGCCTTGCGCAAAAGGCTCGTAGCTGACGGCCTTCTTCCCGTCGAGCCGCACCCGCATGACACGGTAACCGTTTTTTTTCTGCCGATTCCAGGATCCATGCTCTGCGATCAAAACCTGGTTCCGGTATTCTTCCGGAAACATACTGCCCGTGTAAAAACGCATCCCGAGAGACGCGACGTGCCCGCCCAGTTCCTGCGCAGCGGGCGTAAATTCGGAACATGGGCGCTTCTGCCCGAATTCCGGATCCTTGATCCCCTTGCCGTGGCAGTACGGATAACCGAAATGCATGCCGGCCCGCGGCGCATGATTGAGCTCGTCGGGCGGAAGGTCTTCGCCCAGCCAGTCACGGCCATTGTCGGTAAACCAAAGCTCACGCGTTTCCGGGTGCCAGTCAAAGCCCACCGTGTTACGCACTCCGCTGGCGAAAAGTTCAAGGCCGGAGCCGTCCGCGTTCATGCGCATAATAGAAGCATAGCGCTCGTCCGCGCTTTCACAGGTGTTGCAGGGCGCGCCCACGGGCACATAGAGTTTTTCGTCCGGGCCGAAGCCGATGAACTTCCAGCCATGGCCGCGCTCGGTGGGAAATGTGCCGTTGACCACGACGGGTTCGGGCGGGCTGCCGAGCTTGTCTTCGATATTATCGAAACGCAGGATGCGGCTGACCGCGGAAACATAAAGCGCGCCGTCCCTGAACGCCACGCCGACCGGCATCATCAGCCCTGAAGCGATTTCGTAAAGCATCCCGTCTTTCCAAGCAAAGACTTTCCCGGCCTCGCGCGTGCCCACGAAAAGCGTGCCATTTTCCCCCAGCGCCATGGCCCGGGCATTGGGCACACGAGCGTAAAGTTCGATCTGAAAACCAGGCGGCAGCTGGATTTCATGCAAAGGGAGTTCTTCGGCTTGCAGGGCGGGAATGAATAAAAATAAAAAAAGAATTCGGGCTGGAAATTTCATGCGCCTATTTTCAACCCGGACCGGCGGCGCGGCAAGCTAAAAATCGCCCGCGGCGGCTGGGCAGCAGGCTGAAAAATCAGGGTTCCCGCATCGGCGATTCAGGCCTAGAATAGAGACATGATGGATGATGGAGCTTTTCTCAACGCGATGCTGAAATTCGCCGTCGCGCTGGGCCTTGGGCTGTTAATCGGCCTTCAGCGTGAGCGCACCGATTCCAAACTGGCGGGCATCCGCACTTTTCCTCTGGTCACGGCACTGGGCACGGCCGCGGGGTTCCTGGCGCTCGATTTCGGCGGCTGGGTGCTTGCCTCGGGACTGCTGACGCTCGGCATCGTGATCATTTCAGCGCGCCGCGGCGCGGAATTCCACAAAGACCCGGGCATCACAAGTGAAACCGCCATGATCCTGATGTTCTGCCTGGGCGCGTATCTGGTCCAGGGCCACGCGGCCGCAGCCGTCTGCATGACCGGCGTCATGGCCATGCTCCTGCATCTCAAACCCGAAATGCACTCTTTCGCGCGACGTATCGGCGACAAGGACTTCCGGGCCATTATGCAGTTCGTGCTGATCTCCCTTGTCATCCTGCCTGTGCTGCCTAACACAGCGTTCGGCCCGTTCAATGTCCTTAACCCTTTTAAAATCTGGTTGATGGTTGTTTTGATCGTGGCCATGAGCCTGGCCGGATATGTCATTTATAAATTCATGGATGCGGGAAAAGGAACCATCGTAAGCGGCGTTCTGGGAGGCATGATCTCCAGCACTGCGACAACGGTCAGTTACGCCCGGCGCACGCGGCAGACACCGGCCTCCGCTCCTCTCGCCGCTATGGTCATCATGATCGCTTCGACTATGACCCTCGTCCGCGTGCTGGCACTGATTGCAGTAGCGGCGCCCGCATCCCTGCGAGGCACGGCGGGGCCCGTCGGCACGCTCCTGCTCGCGCACGCGGTCATTTCAGCTGCGGCATGGCTGGCGGGCCAGAAGGAAAAAGACAAACTCCCGGAACCCGGAAACCCCTCGGAACTGCGGCCCGCGATCTATTTTGCTTTTTTATTTGCCGTGGTTCTGCTGGCCGCGTCCGCGGCCGAACAATATCTGGGAAGCGGCGGGCTTTACGCGGTGGCTGCGCTGGCGGGTTTAACGGACATGGACGCGATCACGCTTTCGAGCGTGAACATGGCCCCGGAGACCGCGTGGCGGATGATCGTGATCGCGGCGGTCAGCAACCTTGCGTTCAAAGGCGTTTCCGCCGGAGCGCTGGGAGGCCGTCGGCTTTTCAGCAGGCTTTCCCTTTTGTTCGGGCCCGCCATTGCTGCAGGCCTCATCATCCTCGCCGTTTTTTAGACGCCTTTCGGGCAGGGCGCCCGCGGAGCTAGAAGCGGTAACGCAGGCGTACGAGCTTCGGATGCTGGAACCAGTCCATCTTAAGGCAGAGGCCCGTCCAGGCCGCCATTCCGAGCGCCGCCCACGACTTGACACGGTTCAGCAGCGTGTCCCCTCCTACGGTTTCCAAGATTCTCTGCCGCAGATTCTCGGCATATTCAGCGGCCTGGCGCGACGGCGCGAAAACCTTCGCGCTCAGAAACGCCGGCAGCGCCGCCACGATGTCGCGCTTATAGCTTTCGGCACGCATACGCAGCAGGCGGCTTTTTTCTCCCACCAGCTTTTCGTAACCAAGCAGCCAGTTTTCCACGCCGCGGATAATCGAAGGCCCGAGAATTCTGAAGTCTCTCTGGAAACACTCCTCCTGCAGGCTCTCAAGCTCGCGGCTTGAAAGACTCGGGTGCTGCACCATGCCGTAGAAGCCCGTGCATTTTTTATAGTAAAGCTCGCGGTCGCCGGCAAGCTCGGGCACAAAACGTTCTTCGCCTTTGATACGGTCGTAAAACGGAGTGCCGGGTGTAGGCCCGTAAATGAGCACCTGCGAAAAAGTCGGGTTCAGGTCCAGAAGCTCATCGAACTCGCCCCGGATAATTTCAGGCGTCTGGTAGTCAAAGCCGATAACCAGAGAGGCCAGGATCTGGATGCCGAATTCCCTCAGCTCACGAAAAAGTTCGGCCGTGTCGCGGCCCTGCTGTTTGGCGTAGCCGGAACGCTTTCCCTCGTAGCCGATCCACAGGCCCGTCACACCCATCTCCACGAGCTCCCGCACATCATATTGAGAAAGCGCCTTGATGCTCGAAAACACGAACATTGAGGGCGGCGGCCCGCCCGACGCGCGCACCAGCTCCAGGAACCTGCGCGCGCGTTTCTGGTTCAGCAGGAAATCCTCGTCAAGCACGGTGAATTTCATGGAAGGGTCGCGCTTGGTATATTTCTGGATAACATGGAAAATATCGTCGCCTTCGGGAAGAAGGCGGATGTGCTTGCGCTTGAAAAAATGCGATGTGCAGCAGAAATCGCAGCCGTTGGGGCAGCCAAGCCCGCCGAAAACCATACCGTTCTTGCCGAGCGGGAGCGAAAAAATTTTCAGGCCGTTGGTGATGATCGGATGATCGTACGGCAGCGGCTTGACCGGCTCCCCAAGCACGCGGCGCAGGAACCCCACGCCCTCTTCCCGGCAGATCAGGTCGCCGCAGGGCAGCAGCTCTTCGTCGCTCATGACCGTGCCGTAGCCGCCCAGGATAATCTTGCTTTGCGGCGCATGCTCACGCACCAGCGCCGACATTTCGCGCATATGGCGGAAAGTGCTGAGCACGAAAGAAATACCCACAAATTCATAGCCCTTGCGGATTTCGCGGATGAATTCCTGCTTAGACGGATACTGCAGCACCACCGCGGGAGTTTCCAGGTTGTGGGCGATATATTCGAGCGAAAAATGGTGGATCAGCGCGCGCGGGCTGAACATCCCCTGGGAGCGCGTAACCTGGCCATGAAGCAGCTCATAGCCCACGGATTTTGAATCACCAAACTTTATGCCGAGCGGCCTGCAGACAGTGGTCAAAAGAATTTTCTTCATACTCCCTCCGGTGCGCAAATAATAAGGAAGCCCGGGGCGCATGCCCCGGGCTTCTGATCCGGCGGGAGGAACAGAACAGCCCTACCCGGCCGGACTGGCAGTGACTTTATAATTATCCGCCTTCAGCTTCGGCAAAAATTTCCCCGCCGAAGGTCTGAAGCTTGAGACGCGCGGCGATCAGCCGCTGGTTCATGACGGGAACAAGCCGTTTGTAAATTTCGTAAGCGAAGGAATGGTTCTTCGCCATCTGCGCGCGCACATTAATGCCGTCTATAGCCAGCAATTCGCAGTCCTCCGCCGCAACAGCGTCGAAACGCCAGCGGTAAGGCGTAATCAGCCATGACCACCCCACGACGTCCCCCTTGCAGAGGGTATGAAAAATCACGCTGCTGACTTCAGTGTCGAACCTGACATCCTGCTGCTCAGCAAGCAGGTTGACTTTGCCGCTGAGGATCAAGTAAAAGCGGGTCGCTTTTTCACAGTCGCGGAAAACAAAAGCCCCCTTCTTAAAGCGCTGGATACGCGCGCCTTTCAAAAGAAGCTTCTGGTATTTTTGGGGAAACATTTTCAGAAACGGAGTGCGGATTTTTTTACCCGGCTTGAGCGCTTGGATTGTCATAACGGCATTGCCTCCCGTAATGTGGTATGGCGCATTATGCGGAAAAACCGGGAAGCGCGCTGTGATGGACGTCACACCAGGCTTCGAAACTTCAAAAAACGCCGGGCGGCGCAAACGGATTACTGCGCTGCGTTTATGAATCAGCCGGTACCGCCGGTGTACGGCGGCAGGCGGCTCCCGGCGTTTTCCAAAGAGCCTCTCTATATTCCCGCGGCCCGTTTATCTTCCGGGAAGAGACGGAAAAAAGTGCTCAGACCCTGCTTAGAGACAGCTGGGGAAAGGTTTCGATCAGAGCGTCGATTTCTCCACGAAACGATAACAGGCTTTCCTCCAGAAGGTCCCGGGAGCGAAGGGCTTCTTCAGTCAGGCTATGGACTAGCTGCTGGTAGTAATTCAAGCAAGCC
>CAZMMY010000001.1:41829-42301 GCA_964567495.1 uncultured bacterium | reverse complement strand
GCGGAAGAAGCCGGCAAGGAAGCCATGGCGGCGCTCCACTATCTCAGCCTGATCCTTCCGGTCGCGCAGGTCGTCGCCAACCTGGCCAAGATGCTGAAACAGGCCGCGCTCGCATTCACAATCCGTACGCGTGACCTCGGCACGCGGGAAGCTGAACTCGCGCTTTATGAATTTGTGCAGGCCGCGCAGAAGTTTGCAGCCAAATTTTCGCGGATTCCGGACCAGCAGGCGCCCTTTCTTGCGCAGGCATTGAATGTCATCGCTGCCTATTGGACCAACAAAGAACGCTACCGGATCGCTTACGAAGCCGCGCTGATTTCGAACGCCGTGGAGGTCACGGACCATGGTTTGAATACCCTGGGTTCTCTTGCCGCGAGCATGGGCAATATTACCGAAGCCAGGGATCATCTCGGAAGGATTTCGGGCGATTTTAATACCGACCAGCTTGTGCGCCGCATCAGCATGGCCGAGG
>CAZMMY010000001.1:18199-41819 GCA_964567495.1 uncultured bacterium | reverse complement strand
ACGGCGCACTCTGCAGACCGACCGCTCGGATGAAATTTTCCGGACGCCTTCCGCGGCTCCCGCGCCCGTTAAAGAACAGGCGCCGCCCAAGGTCAAAAAAGAAAAAGTGAAAGAAGAACCCGCGCCTTCGGCCCTGTTTGATGCCGCCAGGGCCATCGCGGTCGCGAAGGAAATTGCCGCCGCATGGCGAGCCGGAAACCTCGACCAGGGCGAAGCCCAGGAAAAAGTCGAGAAGCTCAGCCTTCCTGAAGACGACAGCGACCTGACCGCTCTTTTCTTCTCCCTCATTTATGCCGGAGATATTTCCGAAGTGCCTGCTCTTGAAGAGCAGATCGTCCAGGCGCTCCGCCGTTCCGAAGTCCGTGATTATCTCGGCGTCGACGAAGCTGAAATGCTGCTGCGTCCCTATGAAGGCAAAGACCAGTGGGTCGTCCTCGAGGTCTGGAACAGTGAGCTCAACGAGCGCGTGCAGACGGTGGGTGAGAAAGCCTTGATTGTGACCAAAATCAGCCGCATTTACCGCCAGACACCGGACGAAAATATCAATCCGGGCGGAAAGACCTACAAGACCGGCGCTCTCTGGGCGCGGTTGACTTCGCCCGAGGATGTTTTTACCCCCCAGCCTGCTTCACGCGCTGCGGTAAAATATCAGATGGGCCGCAGAGACCACCGCGCGTTCATGATGGCGTGGGACGGCCTGTATTCCGGCCTCCGTCTCTACAGCGTCCGTCCGTTTCCGGTGGGCGTGACGCCTCAACAGATCCAGAGCGGCGAAGTTACTCTGCCCGAAGACGCTCAGGAAGACGCAAGCCTCCGCCTTGGCCGGGCCGCTGTCGCTTATCTGCTTGCCTCGGCCGGCCCGCGAGACCTGGAGCGCCGCAAAGCCATCGGCGTGCTGATGGACATGAATGTCGACGAAGCATCGGCGATTCTCGATTCAGAGATCAGAAAAACCCGGTCTGAGCGCGAAACCGCGCTGCTCCGGTCGACCCGCGACCTGATCGTCACGCGCTCTGAAATGCGCGTGATCGGCGCTTTCATTCAGTATCAGGCCAGAAAGATTCTTGAAAATTATCTTGCGCAGGAAGGTCCGGCCGCCATCGACCCTGGCCATTACGGCATGGCGCTGCAGGCCATCAACTCGAACCGCGCTGCTGCGCTTGCCGCGGTCCGCGAATACGTGCGCAAAAATATCGCGGCCTCCGAAGCGAACGAAGCCTCGGTGCTGGCCGCCTACGACGATTTCATCGCCCGCAATTTCCCGAAGCTGGTGACGGCCGTGATCATCCGCGCCGGAAGGATGTACGTTTTCGGCAGTGACCCGCAGAACGAAGGCGGAACCGTGATCACGGAATTTTCCCATCCTCGTGCGCTGGGCAGGCCCCGCGTCGCGGGTTTTGAAACTCACACGGACCCTGTTCCTCTCGGAGAGCTCGAACCGTTCGTGACCCCTGTTTCTGTGGAAGCGCTGGGAAGCCTTCAGCTTCACGTTTCCGTTTTTCGCGCCAAAACCGAAGCCGGCGTCAATCACGCGCAGGCGCTCAGGGACGACCTGAACCGCGCGGTCCCCGGCATGACGCCGCCCGCGCCTCCGCTCCCGCCTGTGCCTCCGAGCGGCGGCTGGCCTTTCGGCCCCGATGATTTCGGCCCTGGCCGTTATTTTATTTCGCTCTTTAACCGCCTTGTGCTTCCGGTACTTGCTGTGACGGCCGCCGTCGCAGCCGCCGCGGCCTTCGTGATTTTCTGGAACGTGATCTGGGCATCGGCCCTGATCGGCTGGGCGCTGAGCGCGCTCGCGGTCGTCATTGCCGCCGCGGCACTGGCGCCCGTCGTCCTCTGGCTGCTGACGTATATTTTCGAAACCAGGGTTCTTCAGACCGAATTCGAAACCATTCTTTTCGGCCGCCTGCAGGGTTACGGAAAAAACCTGGACCTCGACCAGCGGCAGAAACTGCTGCAGATCCTCGGTCGTGCCGGAAACTTTGAGGAAGTTGAAGCTGAACTCCGCGGCCTGAACGATACCCGTTCAGTCACTATGGAAAACTGGATCGACCGCAACGTGTACGATACGGTCTACCGCCCGGGCACGGAGCCGCACCCCGAGAACGTGCTGCACCGCGCCAGGAACGCCGCCAAGGTGCGCAGCTTCATCCGCCTTCTCGGCCGCTTGGCCGTGAAATACCGCGCGGAGCTTGAAAAAGAAACGGCTGCGAAACAGAAAATCGGGATTGAGCACATCGAAGAAAACGCGGGAAGGCTTTCCGCGCTCGTGGCGCGCAAGGGCGGGGGAGAAACAGAAGTCCTCGCGCTTGATCCGCTGCTTTCTAAAGACCGCAAGGCCGCCATGATCGACGGCTGGCTCCAGGCCGGTGAAACCGTCGTCGTGGAACAGAATTATCTCGCCGACCTCGGCGTTATAGACCCGCGCAGCGAGAGCGACCGCCGGACGGTCGAAAGATGGAAAGCCACGGGCCGCTTTTTTGAAGTCCGCGATCAGGCCGAAATTTCCGGCTATGGTTTTGATATCTCCGGCATCCGCGCCGTCCGCGCGCTTGAAATTTTCTATTTTGGCTTCCTGGCCGGTATTCCGTTTCTCGGCAGGCTTTTCCGCGGCGTGCTTTACTCCATCATGCAGGCCCGTGTGAACGGCGCCTGGTGGATGCCTGCAGAGCTCACTTATCTCGGCCCCGGCCTTGAAGATTCCCGCGCGCAGTACCCAGTCGAAGCCGCGGCGTCTTTCGAACCGCATGCTTCCGATACCGCCCGCGGCATGGCGTTTGCCGAAGCCGTCAACGAACTCGGCCGGAAGGCCGTGCGAGTCAAGGCGGTGGTTCAGCCTTCCCGCATTCCCGCGGTCATCGACGGACTGAAGCGGCCGCTCGTTCGTGCCGCAATCATGACGCCGGACGGCAGGAATTTCCGTTATCCCACGACCGGCCAGGGTGAAGCCCGCGCCGCGTATGACGTGACCGCGGTCGTCGCGCAGAGCGTGACCGCTTCCGTGGTCAAACGCGCCAATGGCTGGCTGCAGTTTGTGACCGGCGGCCTCAGGCATCAGCTCGGCGACATCCCGGCGGTCGACACACCTCTGCGCGCGGTGCAGGAAAAAGGCGATGCGGCGGCGTTCCTGGTGGAGGATTTTAAAATCATCGACGAACTGATTGAAAAGGCGAAGGCCCTGCACGGCGTGCGCCATCTCGAAGTCATTGAGGCCCTTCTTTTGAATTCTACGGAGGAAAATGTCGCGGCCAATCTTTCGGGCGGCCAGGCCGGCGCGCTGCTTTCCACGCCGGATTACAACCGGATCATCGGCCGCGGCCCCGGCGCCTGGGACCTTTTCCTGGAGCGCCTGTGGTATTCCGCCGCGCGCCCCGGAACTGAACCTGGCCTCCTTCGCAATACTTTCACCGCCGGCGGCCGCACCTACACCGTGGTTGGGGTTCCTGACCAGCTCAGCACGCGCGTTAGCCTTCGCCCGGCCGTTCAGGAAATTGTGGAAGGTGAGGGCGAAGTTTCTCCCGCAAAACTTTTCGTGACCCAGGACCTGCGCGACGGCCTTGTCCGCACGCTTATCCCGGTTTCTACCATCGCCGCGAACGTGCCCGGCGGATTTGACGAGAGCGTCCTCAACGTTTCCGTTCCTCTTGCCGCACGGCTGATGACCATGGCCGACGGCGTTTATCTCCAGATCACCGCCGAGACCGGCTGGGTTTATCTCAGCATTCCGCTCGCCCAGCTTCCGCCCACTCTTCAAAACGCGCCCGCAGGCACTGCAGGCAGGGCGCGCTACATGCCGGGCCGCGGTCTTGAAGTTATTTTCCTTCAGGCGGAAATTGTGCAGAACCTTGATCAGCTGCCCGTCCTGACCGGCCACCGCGTCAGCGCAGAAACCGTCCTCGATTTCGTCATGGACAGCAGCGTACGCGGCCGTTTCAAGGCCGAAATCGCGCGCGACCTTTTTATCTGGCTGTTCGGCCGTCTCGGCGCGATCGAAAGCATCCGCAACTGGACCGAACGCGTGACCATCGCGCAGGACGGCAGAATCCAGATCCGCTTCACAAGCGAAGCCGAGCTTGGCGCCGCGCTGCCTTCCGCGCTGACGCCTCCTTCGGCCGAAGCTCTTGGGGCCGCTACCGGGGCCGCAGGCGTAGACGCTTCGACCCCGTCCGCCATGAGGGCGGCCATCGGCCCGGTCCTGGCGTTCCTGAACCGTTTCCCCGGTTTTGAATATAATTTTACCGAAAACACGCTGACCCTTTCGCCCGAGCTGTTGCTCGACAACCGTTTCCTCGGCGACTCCGAATTTCTCGGCAGTCTCGCTGAGCCTTATCAGAAATACATCCGTGGTTTTCAGGACCGCCGCCGCATTCTTCCTCCTTTTCTCCGCACCGGCGGCATAGCGCGCAGTGAAATGCGCATGGAGCAGGGGGAGAAAGCCCGGCTCGAAAACACGGCGGCGGCCGCGGTTTCCAAAATCGTGCAGGACGCCACAGTTCCGGGCGACCGCGTCGTGGTCGTTGTGCCGGCCGAACAATTCGACGCCGCCACGCGACTGCTTTCCGGCGCGTATCCGGAAACCGACAAGGCGCTGACTCAGCCCGAAACTCCCGTTTCGCAGGCCGACCGCCGCGCCGCACGCCAGAACCCTGTCGGCAATCCTGTGTGGGACTACGTGTGGAAACGCGGCGCCACAGGTTATCTCGCGCCTTTCGGCGTTGACCGCGCCCTTCCGGTTGTCGCGGGCTTCATCGGTATTTTCCTGATGTTCATTTCGCTGCCGGTGACCGGCGCGATCATCGCTTCGATTTTCTTTCCGCTGACCTTTCTTCTTTCTCCGGTTTACAAACAGCTCACGGTTTTCGCCCAGGTCAAGTCCATGGAAGCCCGAGCCCGCGAAATTTTCGGCGAAGCGGACTGGCAGAAACAGCTGGTCCAGCTTTACGATCAGGCTTCCAGCTGGAAGCATCTCGTCCAGCTTTTCGAAAACTACGGCATTCTCTCCCGCGGCGAAATGGACGACGCGGCGAGGTTCGAGGCCGCCGTGGACTGGATGATCTACCGCGCCATCGATTTCGACCCGCGCACTCCCGACCCGTCTTTTTACCAGGTCGATGTCCAGGGCCGCAAAGTCGAAGCCGTGCTGGCGCTGCGCGAAAATCTGCTCGAAAAAGACAAAGCCCGCCTGCGAGGGGCGCTCGAAACCGCGCAGGACGGCGACACCGTGATCCTGACCGCGGAACGCTGGAAGAGCGAAAAAATGCTTTGGGGTGAGGGCGACGCGCCGACCAATCCGAAGGTCAAGGACCTGTACGAGCACCTTTACTGGAACCAGGAACCGAGCCGGGAACGCTTCAGCCTGAAAGAGGGCACCGGGGAAGCGGACAATTACGCCTACAGCCGCATGGTCACCTGGAGCTTTCTGCGCAACAAGATCAAAATGCAGCTGTACCTGTTCTTCCTGACCTTCTTCTATTATCTGACGGCCTGGATGCCGTCGTTCGGTTTCATCCGCAGCCTGCGTGACGCCTACTATATGTATGTCCGCGGCGTGGAAGACCCCCGCGTGAAAAGGAATTTTGCGCTGGAGAAAAACCGCGAAACTTTTAACGGTAACCCGGCCCAGCCGGCTTCGATTGAAGACGAAATCGCGGCCGAGCGTGCCAAACGCGTCCTGCTCGAATCGACCGGAGGCGCGTCGAACGTGCTGCTGGTCATGGACCGCCGCGACTGGCGCACCACCCGCTGGTTCCTGATGCATCCGCAGATTATCGAGCCTACTGTCAACGACAGCCCGGTCGGCGAAAACGAAACGGGCGATACCGTGGTCGACCCGTCCTGGACGCCTTATCAGCCGACTCCCGAAGACATGCGCGATTACGGCGCGCTGCCGGTCTATGATTCCCGCCGCGCTGCGCTGCTCGATGAAACCGTCTCCGGCCTGGTGCAGAGAATTCAGGGCCTGGTGGACAGCCTCGTGCCCGCGGTTTCCGCGGTTACCGACCCGCTAAGCACTTTCGAAACCGAGCTGGGCACGCGCCGTCTGGCTTCGCAGATTATCCTGGGCGCCGCGACCAACCCGGCTTTCGAAGGCCGTAATCCTTTCGAAGTCCTTTATGAAATTTTCTATCAGCCCGAGTCGCCGTTTGTGACGCCCGAAGACGTCCGCCGCGCACTGGCTTATTACAACCTGCTTCCTGTCGAAGCCCTGAACCCGAGCGCTGTCACGGACGAACAGCTTTACGGCGTCATGAACGTGATCGGCCGCGCGCTTGAAGAAGAACTGGGCGCCGCGCCTTCGACCGATCCCAAAGCTCCGGTCATGCGGACCGAAATCACGGTAGGCGGGGTCACTTATGAAATCGAATCTCACTCTACCCCCGAAAGCCTGAAAGCCAGCCTGGCGGCTGCGCCCGAAAGTCAGCTCGTGATCGGCGAGGAACACCTGACCCGCCGCCTGCTTGGCGAGGATGCTCCCGAGCGCAAGCGCGTGACCGAAGTCAGCGAACTCGAACTTCTGGCCGGCGGCGAAAGCTTCAGCCGCACCGTGAACAAGAACGACGTCGACAAGTACATTGAAGAAGAAGAGGCCGCGCAGATCCGCGGCGGCATCGTGCGCGCTCTCCTGAACGTTCTGGCGGACAATGGCGCGAGATGGATTTCCAGCGTTACCGAATGGGTCTCCCAGCGCCGCATCGGCGAATGGCTCAGCGTCAACCTCGGCGTTTCGAACCCTGTGTTCCTTCCCGAAGGTGCAGTCCAGCTGACCGTGACCAACCCCGCCGCGTTCCGCGCGCCGGCCGGGCTGGTGAATGCGCTGGTCAACCAGTTTCACACCCAGTTCGACGAGGCCGGCACTCTTCTCAACTGGGACGATTTCAACAACCCCGACCGCCTGATTGACTTCCTTCAGATGTTCTCTAATTTCACGGGCGCAACCGCGTTTTCCGTGCAGCCCAATGGCGACGGAACCTTCAATGTCCGTATTTCGGCGGACCTGATCGGCCAGGCCCTGGCCGGCAATCCCGAATGGGTGAAACTCTACGAGGCGTGGCAGGTTTACGTCCGCCGGGAATTCCCGCGCGCGAACGCCGCGCCTGTCGCGCTGCGCGAAAATTTCGAGTCCGGAAACGAGCCGTATGCCATGGATTCCAAGCGCGTCCATGCTTTCAGCTTCCTGGCCCGTGAGTTTGCGGCCAAAAAGAAAATCCCGGCCGGTTCCAAAGTTAAAATCGTGGTGTCGCCCAAGCGCCACCGGCTTCTCGCGTTCGACCTGAAGATGCCCCGCCTCTCGCGCCGCATCCTGACCGACGACCGTTTCCGTATCAACAGTTTCCACGTTGCGGAAAACAGCAACTTCTCGCTTTTCTGGGGCCTGGGCGCCAAGTATCTCGGCAGCCGCTGGTATTTCCGCGCGCTTAAAGCCTTCATGCATATTACGCGAAAAGCAGTTTACACTGACCTGAGCGTCTGGAACGCCGCCGCTGCGCTTGGTTTCCTGGCGGTCGTAGCGGGTTCGTTTTTTGCCGGCATCTGGGTCGGCTTCACGGTCCTTGCCCTTTCTTCAGTCGTTTTCATGCTTGCGTTTATCGCGCCCGGCCTGTTTCCGGAAAGGCTTCATGGCATCGGTTTCGCGATTTACACGCCGTTCGTCCGCGTTTTTGATTTCGTTACGCGCGGTTTCGTGACCGAAGCCGTCCGCGGTTTCTATACCTGGTACCTTTATTACAACATCGGCGAGCACGCGATCCGCTACTACCGCCTGGTGGACGTGGTTTCCGGCCGCCGTTCGGATTATCCCGGTGAGCTCAATCAGCTCCTGAACACCGGCCTCGACGACCTGATTTTCAATCTCCAGTTCCTGGAACTTCTTCACCACCGCAAAGAGCCGATCAAGGGCAGGGAAGCGGTCCTGGCGCAGAGTTTTGCGGAATACAATTCCCAATCCAAGTTCGACGCTTCCGGCAGGCAGGTCGTGCGCGGCAACAATATGGAGATCGACATTTACGAACCGCAGAACCTTGAGGACGTGGTCCTTAAATTCAAGGAAGATCGCGAAGCCCGCCGCCGCGAGAAACTCCGCAAAGGGGAAAAGCTTCCTCCGGGTGAAGGCGCTTATTACGGCGAAGGCCCGGGCGGCCTGCCGGAATATTCCGTGCAGACTCACGGCCAGTCCCCCGAAAACAACCGCATTGTGGTTGATACGGTAAAGGGCCGCGCCGAAAAAAAGCGGGCGTTCCCCGAGCCTCCGCAGAAACGCAGTGAAATGCGCATGGATGCGGCGCGCCAGCCGGAGATCAAGGTCCCGGCCGAGCAGATCCCGGTGCCTGCCGCCGTCAGGCCCGGCCCTGAAGTCCGTGTGTTCGGCGTTGTGCTGGAAAACAAGGAACGCTTTAAGCCCATGATTGACGAGGCCATCGCGCAGCTCAAGGCCGAGGGCTATGACATTTATCTCCTGAACGGCGTGAAGGAACGCTTTGAGATCGTGCTCGAAGGCGTGATCAGCGAAATTCCGGGCGCGCCTTATCTGGCCAATCTTGACGGCCCGAGCATTCCAGAAGCGGAACGCAAATGGGTCATGCAGGAGCTTCTGAAACTGATCGACCAACAGGGTTTCGCACTCAAGGATGTACGGTGGACTCTGCGCCAGCTCCTGCGCCTGAAGATGATCTGGGTGCCGGTCCGTTACGCGGTTTATTCTTACATTGCCCACCTGACGCCGCTGAAGTTCCTGCGCGATACCGCTATTTTGAGCCTGACCATCACAGCCGTCTTTATGGGAGCGGCCGTTGGTTTCTGGGCCGCGATCGGCGCCGGTCTCGCGGCTTTTATCATTTTTACCCTGCTGCTAGCAGAGCGCGGTTTCCATCACGGGATCGTGCAGGGAATTTTCAGCGGCCTGCAGAAATTCCACGGCACCTGGACGAAGACCTCGGAAGCGCTCAGCTCCGAAACTCCGTGGAAAAACAGTCTCCTGATGCCGGTCAAGGCCGTCACCTGGCTGGCCTATCAGGTCCTGTCTCTGCCGTTTGTGGTCCTGAGCGGCGTGTTTTATCTTTTTACCGCGCCTCAGCTGATTGTGGTTTATATCTGGAAATATTTCTTTATGGCCGCGGATGCGGTCTACACGAACATTATTTTCCGCACCGTCGCCATCGCGGCCGCTGCCGCCATGCTGGCTACGTTCCTGTTCGGAGTCATTCAGGTTTCCGCTCTCGTCACAATCCTGGCCGGTGTCGCGTTCCCGCTGATCGTCATCCTGTTTGCTGCCGCGCCTTTCTTCTCTTGGATGACCGGGGAAGCCTCCCGTAAGCTCTGGAGCGCCCTGAACAAGGACTTCCTTTATACTCTGACCGGCTCGGAAGAAATCCTCGCCTATTCGCCCGCGTACCTGCGCGCGCAGGAAGAGTTCCGGGCCTGGCTTGACGGCACCATGAGCCTGCATCCGGCCAACAACCTGCCGCCCAAGATGCGCGCCCAGGCGATCCAGGACGCGGCCAGGCGTTTCTTTGAAGGTGATTTCAGCCGCGCTGAAGACCAGCAGTACCTCGGCGACATCGTCTACCTGGCGATGGCCGCTTCGGAAGGCATTGATTACTACCGCAAGGACGCGTCGACCAAAAAACAAAAAATCGCTTTCATCGGTGAAGCGCATTACATGCCTCTGTTCACGGAATGGGTCAAGGACCCGGAGTCCGCGAAGCGCACACTCCGCAATATTTTTAAATACCGCTACAGCCAGCGTGATGCAGAGCGCTTCCGCACGCACGACCGGCTTGCGGCCGTGAAGGCGAACATCCGCCGCGAACGCATCGCGAAGATCGCGCTGTTCCTGTCCGGCCGCTCCAAGATGACGGATGAAGCGGTCAAGGGCCTGTTCGACTGGGCCTCTCTGCAGGAAGCGCAGATTACCGCCGAAGAGATTCTGGAAAGCACGATCGCTTATAACGGAGGCGACGTCCGCGGCGCGAAGCGCGCGCTTTACGCTTTCATCCGCCCGACATACTCGCTCAACCGCGTCTGGAAGAAAATGGTCCCGGACGGCTGGCTGTCTGAAGACCATGTTTACGCGGACGGCAAGCCTTTCGGCGAATACCTTCTCGGCCAGCTGAACGAAATCAACCGCCGTGTCAGGAAGGGCGAGTCCCGTGCCGACGTCGCGCAGGACATTCTTGATCGCATCGAACGCTCCGGTGTTCCGCTCTCCGGCAAACAGGACCGCTGGAAGGCCCTGCGCGTTATGGTCAAGCTATGGGCGCTGATCCAGCCTGACGATGAAGGCACAGTCGCGGACCCGATCGCGGTCACTTCCGTTCCCGCAGGCGTTGAGCTCCCGAACGGCACTGAAGTCCACGGCCGCGTCGACAACATGGGTAATCTGCAGGTCGCGACCGGCGATTACGTTTTCCCCGGCAGCACGGATGCGGTTAATATTCAGTTCAACGCCGGCAACACCTCCGGAAAAGAATTCAAGGACCCGGTTCCCAACGGCGCGGGCGTTCACGGCGTCGTGCGGGACGGAAAATTTTATCTGACCAAAGTCGACAGGCCTGTGACTTATGACCACCAGGTTGTGACCATCATGGAAGGCGAGAAGGTCGTCGCGATCGTCGACATGATTGGAACGCATCCCGGCCGCGCGCAGGAACTCTCGGCCGAGCTGCCGAACCTTGTTCCGCAGAACGTGCCGGTCTATACCGAGCAGGCCTTCCACTCTGCGGTCAGGGAAGTCATCCCCGCGGCGCTCAGCATCGAGGAATGGAACCGCCTGGCGGCCGACCCGGAATTCGGGCTGGCTGAAGATGAAGACATGCGCCGCCGCTTCGAAGAAGCTCGCGACTACACTTTCTTCTGGGAAGGCGTTTATCAGAACCTGGCCCAGAGCGTTGTGACCTGGCTGGCTGCTCAGAGCGATCTGCCGCGCGACCAGCGCTCCGCGATTTTCCGCCATGTCGGCGTTTCTCCCGAAGGCGGCATTGAATTCGATTTCACCGATATCGCGGGCCTTGCCAATTTCTTCGTGGGCGCCCAGGTGGACGGCGGCCAGACCGCGCGCGAGCAGCTCCTCGGTGCGCTCAACGCCGTGACCCGCAGCTGGGAAGAAGTCCGCCAGGGGACGCTGCTGCGCGACAAAGTTCTGCCCGCGCTTTCTTCTCCCACGGCCGAACAGCTCCGCAATCCGGCCCAGTTTCAGCAGTTTCTGGCCGATTTCGCCGAAGCCTCCGGTTTTATGCGTTTCGAATTTGTTGCGGCCGACAACACTTACCGCCTGACCGTCATGCCTGAAGCTTTCTTCGCGGTCAAGGCGCTGAAAGGCTTCCGTTTCGCAGACTGGATTTCCGCCGAGATGCAGCACACTATCCAGCGCTCGCTCCGGGGCGACAGCATTTTCCAGGGCACGCTGCCCGCTGCCATTTACCGCGAGTTCCACCCGGACAACCTGACTCCCGAAGGCAAGGCCAAGCCTTCCAGCCAGCGCATCTGGCCCATGGAGCTTTTCCTTTCCGCGAAAGAAGCCGATCTTCTGCTCGTCGGCCGCGCGGGCGCCGAAAGCGTGATCGCGCAGCTGCGCGCTGCGCGCAACCGCGACGGCGGCACCGGCCCGGTGCGTCGCGTCTGGATCGGCGACCGCCGGAAGATGTACATGGTTGCGGATTATCTCAAGACCGCGCCGGACGTCCGCCGCACGCTTAAGGGCAAGGATGCTTACGCGCCCAACGGCGAAGAACGCGAACGTTTCAGCGGCGACGAACTTCAAGGCAAGACTATTCCCTTCAAGATGTGGCAGGGGATCGGTGAAATCCTGCGCACCGTTCTTCGCCGCTCTGAAGTCCGCCCGGCCGAATCTGTTTTCGTCTCGCGTTCTGAAATGCGCGCGCCGTTTCCTGCGGACGAAGTCCGCACCGCTCTCGAACTGACCCGCCGCGCGCTGGCAGGCGACCGCGGGCTTCACGTCACTTATATTGAAAGCCAGTCCGACGCGGCCACACCGGAAGAGAGGATTTTGGAATCCATTTTCGGTTTCAAAAAAGGCCTGATAGGCGCCAGCATGGAAGTGATTGCCAGTCAGATTCCCACGGCCCGCCAGGCCTATCGCACGGCGTTTTTCTCCAGCGAGGGCATTGCACTGCACGTTCTTATTAACGGAAAAGAGAACGTTGGCGAATACCGCGTCGCTGAATTCGGCCCTGTTATGACGGAGGCGTTCGATGAGGATATTCCCGCGATGGGGCTTACGGAAGCCGCCATGGCCAGCGAGGCTCTCGAAGCGATTTTGGTCAATCTGCCGGGGGCGATTTACCTTTTAACCGAAGGCTACGAGGCCATGCTCCGGGCTAACAGGACCCTGGCTAAAGACGAGCGGAAAGAGGAGTACCACATGGTTGTGGGCGGCATCCGCTTCGAGCATTCGCACGGCGACGTCCGCGTGGCCGCCGTCGGCGAAACAGATTTTACCGCCGAGCCTGGCCGCGTCGTGACTGATAACGTGACGCTGGATGAAATTATCGAGGCCAGCCGCCGTTCGGAAATGCGCCAGAATGACGTGCCGGCGCCCGCTGAAGAAGCCGCCGCCGCGGCCGCGCCTTTCTGGGAAAACGCCTGGACCGGAACCTCCGGATGGTTCGTTTCCACCTGGAACTCCGTCAGCGACTGGGCTTCTGAAAACCCCGTGCTTGCAATCTTTGGCGGCCTTGCGATTCTTGGCACGCTGTTCATCCTTTATAAGATCGCCGGTGCTGTGCGCCGCGCCTGGAACGCCTGGGCTTTCGCGCGAGAACGCGCCCAGGTCGTGGACACTTACGGCTGGAATGCCCCGCGCCCTGAAGACCTGCTTGACCGCGACGTCCGCGGTCAGGTTGGTTACGTCCGCGCGGCCATGGACGTTCTCAATGAGGGCGGCGAGGTCAAAAGTGACACGCGTATCAAGGCAAACGTCGAGACGGCGCAGTTCCTGCTGCGGAAACGCAAAGCGCGCGCCCTTTACTTTGGTTTCTATGCGGGCCGTCCGCAGCTTGCCGCGACCGCGGACAAGAGGGCGCACACTGACGCCGAACTGCAGAAAAAGTTCAGCACCCGTCCGATCGCCGAGCGTTTCGAACAGCTCTCGGGCATCAAGACCCACCATATTTCCGCGTTCCGTGAAGACGGCACGCTGATCCGGGACCACAAGGAATATCTTGAGAAGGTCCGCGAGTATATGCTCAAGAACGTCAAGCCGGGCGAGGCCGTTTTTCTCGACAACCTGAGGTTCTGGCCGGGCGAAGGAGACAGCAAGGACCCTGTCGAGAAAGAGCAGTTCGCGCGCGACATTTCCGAGCTGACCAACGTTTACCAGCCTGAGAACGCGGGCCGCGTCACAGGTTTCATGATCCAGAACTCTTACCCGCAGGCGCATCGCAAGAACCCGACCATCACTTCTGCGCCGCGCCATTTTGAAGGCCGCGCGGCTTTCGGCTACAGCTACCTGAACGAAATGAAAAACCGCAACCGCGTCCGCAAGGTTTTCCGCGACCCGAAACGCCGCCCTGTGACGTTCGTCCTTGCCGGAGCCAAGATCGAAAGCAAGCCGGGCGTGGTTTCAAAAGTTACGGTTGCGCGTAAGATGCTCGATAAGATGAAAGCCGGCGACAACATGGTCGTGGTCGGCGCCGTGGCTTACACATTTATCGTGGCCCGCTATCTGGTCCAGAAAAACAAGTCTCCCAAAGACCTGAAGCCCGAAGAAATCAGCGGCCTGATCGGCGGCTCCATGTTCCAGAAAAACATCCTGGACGAAGCCATCGATATCGTCCGCCGCGCCGGCGACAAGGGCGTGAGCCTGATCATTACCGAAGACCAGAAGATCGTGCCTTCGCTCAAGAAAAACAAGGACGGCAGCCTGGCCGCCGCGGACAGCGATGTTCGTCCGCTGGAAAATTCCGGAGACATGCCCTTCAGGAACCACAAGACCTGGGTCGGCGTGGACATCGGCCCTGTTACCGTGCAGAAAATCCGCGCGGCGTTCGCGTCCTCCGCGCTGGTCATCATCTCCGGCCCCGCAGGCATCTATGAAGACCCGCGCCTGGCTGAAGGCAGCTACTCTGTCATGCGCGAGGCCGACGCTGCGGCCCGCCGCGGAGCGGTAGTGGAAGCCGGCGGAGGTGAAACCGAAGACCTGGCGCAGAAAGCGGGCGTCAAAAATATCGTTATTTCTACCGGCGGCGGCGCGCTTCTCGACGACTATGAGCTCGAAGGCGAGATCCCCGGCACGACCGCGACCCGCGGCCCGTCCCGCATCCTGACCAGCGGCGCGCTGGATGAAAATCTCGCTTCGTACCAGGAAATCCGCGAGTCCGGTTCCAGCCGCTATCTGGCCGGGCCCAAGCGCATCGCCATTAATTTCAACACCGCGAGCTGGCCCGACAACGCTGCGGTCAACGTGCACCACTCGACAAACATTCTCATGGCCGCATTCATCCGGGACCTGATTCCGGACGTTTCACGCCGCCGCCGGCCGGAATTCATCCCGGTCATCATTTACGGAGTGGAAAGCGCCGAGCGCCTGGCCCGCTTCCTTCGCAATAACGCCGCGCTTGGGGTTTCGGACGCCATCATCGATTACGACACCGATAATAAATGGATCTCCATCAACGGCCGCAGGATCCTTCTTTCCGCCGATGCCGCGGGCAGCCGCTCGCTGCGCAGGCATGGCATCGAAGTCCTGCTGGACGCTGACGACCGCACCGCACGCGACCCTCTTGCGCGCAGCCAGCGCTACAAGGAATTCCGCGAGGGCGGAAAAGTTCCGCACATTTTTGCGGTCCGCTCCGAAGACGATCTTCCCGGGACCGCGCCTATCGCCATGGGCGTAAACGGCTCTGAAATGCTCGAGCCCCGCGACGCGCAGCACATTGCGTCGCCTGCGACGCAGGCTGCGGCCGTGATCCTGAAAGTCGTGCAGGAAACCTTCGGCGTCGAAAACTGGCAGAGCCCGAGCGTCATGCGCCCGCGCCAGCAGGTGGGCGGCGCTATGCGCGAACGCTCCATGGACCTGCGCCCGGGCAACGGCCTGGTCGAAATTTTCCCCGAGATCAAACTCGACGGCTCAAACACTGCAAGCAAGCTGACGCACGGCGGTGTGGTGCGGGAAGGCGACGTACCCAAAGGCGCCGCCATCCTGAAGCTCGACCTGATCGTCGAAGCCAAGAAAGTCAAAAAGGAAGATATTCTCCGCGCCCTGCGGCAGGCGGCCGAAGGTCCGCTCAAAGGCATCCTGAGGGTCGTGGAGCAGACTTCCGCCGTGACTTCCACGCAGTTCTTCGATGAACGCACCGCAGTCGTGGTTGACGCTTCGCAGATCCGCGTGGTCGATGGCGGGCTCGTGGGCATCATGGCCTGGGTTAACGTCCGCGGTCAGGCTGAACAGATTACCGATGTTATCAAGCAGGCGCTGGTCCAGAGAGGCGAGGGCCTTACCCGCAGCCAGCTGGAAACTATCAAGACCGAAGTCGCGGAACAGACCGCTGCGGCCCAGCGCCGTTCCGAAGTTCGCACGGCGAAACGCGAAGCTCCCGAATCGCGCGGCGTCCGCATCGCCAGAAACGCATACTTCCTCGCGCACCTCGCGCTGCTGATCAGCGCCATTGCTTTTATCGCTTTCCTGATTGCGCAGATGAACGCGGCGGTGGTCCCGCAGTGGATCACCGGCCTGTTCTCGGCCTGGTCCGCCTGGTTCGAAGCCGCTTCCGCGGCCCTCGCGCCGGTCTTCGGCCCGTTCAGCGGCCCTGTGGTCCTGCTGGTTTTCCTCGCGCCCATTACGCTCCACTACATCGGCGCCGCGCTTTACACTTATTACAAGAACCTCCCGGGGCTGATCCCCGCTTCGCCTTCAGCCAAAACGAAAGAAAAGCTGATCGATGTTCCCATCCGCACCGCCCTGAACGGCGCGCGAGGCCGCATCGGCAAGCACGAAATCGGGCTGATTCTGAAAAACCCGAACCGCGTGCTGAGCGCGATCAACGGCATTCCTGAAAATTACGAAGACGTTTCCGAATACATCACGGCCATCAACTCCGGCGCGGACCAGGCGCACGACATGATGTACGATTTCATGGTCACGGCTTATGACAGCGACGGCCCCAGCCGCCGCGAGCTGACGGGGGAAGCGCTCAAGGCGCACATTGCCCAGGGCCGCCGCGTTTACCTCGGCTTTTATGAGCGGGTCTGGGACGAACGTGCGAAACAGTTCAAGCCCGGCAGGGCCATCAACCTCGACGAAAATGGAAACGAAGTCGCCGCACCCGTTCTCAATGAACGCGGCGACGACCGCATGGACGTTCTCTCCACCCAGTTTTATGACATGGGCGTGGAACAGGTTTACGAAGCCACGGGCCAGCTGCTGACCAAGGACAAGGTCCAGCCGTTCCTCGACCGCGGCCTCTCGGTGGTTATGACGGCCCCCGCAAAGGACGACACGGACTCCATGATTATCGGCGTCAACGAACAGCTCGTCCTCAGCCAGAAAGATTATGAAGCGATTTCCTGCTCTTCCTGCACTTCCAACGGCCTGATCCCCGGCGTGTACGGCCTGTCACGCACGCTCGAAATTATGGCCGGCCTTGGCTTCACGGTCCACGCGCGCACCCGCACGGGCAAAGGCCCGTTCGACCTCGCGGATTCTGCGCGTTCTATCACCGTGCAGTCTTCCGGCGCAGGCAAGGAACTCGGCGCGGTCCTCGAAGACCTCGAAGGCTTTACCGATGTGCAGGCCGCCCGCGTGGGCAACGACACGGGCTCCATCGTGCGCTTCACTTTCAAGGTCCCTGCTGATAAGCCCATGACGGCGGACGAGGTCAACGACATGCTGCGCGCTCAGGCCGCAGGCCAGCTGAACGGCGTGCTTGCCGTGGACGAGAGAGGGGAATTCGTTTCTTCGGGCACCATCCTCCGCAAAAAAGAATCCGCCCTTTTCGTTCCGCAGAAAACCAAGGTCGAAGACGGCATGGTCACTGTTTATTTCTGGTATGAAAACGAATTCGGCTACGCCAACCGCGTGGAAGACGTGGCGGACCGCGTGGCCGTGGCCCGCCGCCGTCACAACGCCCTGACCGCAGAGACCGGCGAAAAGGGAAGCCGCCTGACCGCGCGAGAAGTCGAAGCTCTCAATGCCGAAGCCGAAAAGGCCCGTAAGGCCAGTACCGGCGGCCAGACCGCGGCGCCTTCCGCGCAGAAGCGCGCAGCTGTAAAGCGTAAAGGCGTGCGCGAAAAAGTCCGCCGCAACCTGGCGCGCGACACCATGTCTGCCGCGCAGACCGTGCCCGTTCTGGTCAAAGGCAGGTTTACCGAATCCGCAGAAACCGGCCAGCCGAAGCTGACGGTGACGGAACATCCTGAGGCCGTCGGCCGTGTTGTCATCAACTTCGACGGTTTCCCGGCCGGAGCCGACGCCAACCACGAAATTTCGGCCAGCAAGCAGTTCGACGCTTTCATTCGTTCACTCACGGCGGACGCCGAGCGCGGCCGAGTGCCCCAGATCGCGCCGGTAGCGATTTACGGCGTGGAAGACCCGGAAGCTTTTGTGGAATATCTCCGTTACAACGTCAGCGGCTCGCGTAACCTGGCGCAGATTTCACTGAGCAAAAACAAGGACGCTCTGATCATCAACGGCCGCTCGATCAAACTCGTGCCCGGCCGGCTCGCAACCCGTGAGGACCTCGAAACCGATAAGGCCGATGTGGTCGTGGACTTCCTGAAGCAGGATTACCTTTATGTGACCGACGAGCGCGTGCGCGGCGCCAAGCGCATTATCGCCGAAGAAGAACGCCGCCAGCGTCTGGCTTCCTATGAAGGTGCGGTCACCCGCGTGTTCGTGGTCAGCCCCGAAGAAGATATCGATGTAACTGAAGAGTTGAAGGGCCAGGCCGTGAATTACGTCCGCAGCCTGAGTGATGTGGAAGCTCTCGGCGCCAAAGTTGTGGTCCAGCCTTCGCCTGTGACTTACGCCTCTGGCCTGATGCTTCACGTGCTGAATGAAGCTTTCTCCGACCCCGGCGCCTCCACCGGCAACGGCGTCCAGAACTGGACTTCTCCCACGGTCGTCCGTGCGCGGCAGGGCGTGGGCGGCGAACTTGTGGACATGACCCGTTATTCCGCGCCGGGCCGCGGCCTCACAGACCTGATGGCAGGCCGCATCACTATTTCGGCCGCGAACTCTGAAACCAAAAAGCAGGGCGGCGATCTTTTCGAAGGCGACATTCCCTCCGGCGCGACGCTGGTCAGCCTGGTCGTGGACCTGGGCGATGTTGAGGCCAGCGTGGACGAAGTGGTCGCGGCGTTCAGGGCCGCCGAAGCCGGCTCGATGAAGGGCCTGATCCGCGTGGCTGGCGGCGACGCGAAGCCCTCGACTCGCTACGCGGACGAGCGCAATATCCTTGTGATCAACGCCAAGAACATCCGCGTCAAAGAAGGCCTGGTGGAAATCATGGCCTGGACCAACGAACGGGCATATGCCGACAACCTGGGCGCGGCCATCGCCGAAAGCCTGGCGCGCGACGAAGCTTACCTGGGCCGCAAGGTCCGCACAGCCGCATCGGCCAGCCCGGAAGATGTGATCATCCCGCCGTCTTCCCCGAAAGTTTTCTTCAAGCGGATCGTCGACCCTGAAACGAAGCAGCCGGTCGAACCCGTCAACACGCTGATCGACGGCGCCGCCGGCCGCATCGGCAAGCAGGTGCTGGCGCTCGACCTGGAAGATCCGAACATCCGCATTGTCGCGCTGCACGGCATCCGCGACCTGAAAGAATGGTACGACAGCATGCAGCAGGACCTTGTGCAGGGCGAGTACGATTTCTTCGTGGAAATCGTGGACGCGGGCGGCAGGGCGGTCGACCCCGAAAAAATCAAGGACAGCTCCAGCGTCAAGGAAAAGCCTTATAAAGTGAAATTCTACGAACGCGTCTGGGATGAAACCTCTCGCGCGTGGAAAAAAGGCGCGGCCCTGAACGGCGGCCTCGCGGTGCCCGTGTTCAACTACCGCGACGCGAAAGAGTTCAACGGCGTCTTCATTAAGCAGAAGCTCGGCGCTCTGAAGGTCGACCGCGTCCGCCGCGTTGAACAGGTCATCGACGGCGCCGGCGTCAAGAAACGTTATTCCAAGGCCGGCGCGAAGCCGTATACGGACGAAGGCTATTCGGTCATCATGACCAACCCCGCGTCCGACAGCACGGGGACCATCCTGATGGGTGTGAACCAGCAGCTCATCCTCTCGCAGAAAGACCTCGATGCGACGTCCTGCTCTTCCTGCACCACGAATGGCACCACGCCCGGCCTGTACGCGCTCAACGAAGGCCTGAACCAGATCAGCACGGGCCTGATCCGCGCAGTGCTGGGCAAGACCGACCACGGCCGCACTCGCTCGCAGGACGGCGCCTACGAATGGGCCGACAGCGCGCGCAATATGGTCATCCAGTCTTCCGGCGCGGGCAAGGAACTCGGCCGCATTCTGCCTCAGTTCGCGGGCAAGTCTGAAGTCCAGGCCATCCGCACCGCGCATGACACGGGTTCGGTCATCGACCTGACTCTGCGCCTCGACAAACTTCCTGCGGGCGTGTTAATTACCCCGGCTGCGATCAACAAAATCATGCGTGAAGCCGCGGAAGGCAAGCTCAAGGGCATCCTGGGCTATGAAGCCGACTGGGTTCCGAGCTCGGGCCATATCCTTCACCGCCGCGAATCTTCCATCTTCCTGCCGCAGCTCACTGTGGTGGAAGGCAATATCGTCCGTGTGTCCTTCTTCTACGAAAACGAATTCGGCTACGCCAACCGCGTGCACGACGCGTCCGTCGCGGTCGCGCTGGCGCGCCGCAAATACCGCCAGCAGGAAGCCGTGAAGGCTCCGCAGGTCAAAACCGCCGCGGCGCAGAAAGAAACCCCGAGGCCTTCGGAAACCAGCCCGGCTGATTTCAAACTTCCCTCGATTACCGTGCCCGCGACTTATTTCTCCGCCGATGATCTGAGCGCTGAAACCACCGGCGTGGAAGTCAGCGAAGCTCGCCTGCAGGTCCCGGCCCGCAAGACGCTGGCCGAACTGGCCGGCATGCAGGTCTCCATGCCGGACGATTTCGGCATCACGCTTGATTTTGAACCCGGCGCCAAGATCACGACCAAGGGCAACTACGCGCGTCACGTGCGCGACACGGTGCCGTTCTATTATCCCGGATCCGAAATCCATACCCGCGTCTCGAAAGAGCCGGAAGCCACGCTGCTTTACCAGGCCTACCGTGCGCTGGCGCGCAGCGACTCGGACCGCGCCCGCATGGAACGAGCCGACCTGGATTACGACATCACCCTGATTCCCGCGCGCCTTCATACCGTCGGCCACGGCCACACGCGCTTCACGCCCGAGCATCCTTATATGAGCGGCGCTTCGCGCGTTTACCCGGCCCTGGCGACCGCGGAGCTTTACAGCGTCCTGAAAGGCCGCGCGATCTTCGTGCTGCAGCGCCGCGATGCTTCCGGCAGGGTTGTGGACTTCATCACTATTGAAGCTGAAGCGGGGGAAATTGTGCTGGTTCCGCCCGGCTACGACCACATTACGGTTAACAATGGCAACGACACGCTCGCGATTTCCAACTGGAATTCCCGCAAGGCCAAGTCTCAGTACGGCTGGGTCGAGGCCAAGCACGGTTTTGCTTACCACCCGAGCTGGAGCTCCAGCGGCCAGGTTACGTTCGGCAAGAACGAGAATTACGATTCGCACCCAGGCGTCCGCCAGCTGCGCGCCGCGAAGAGCTTCCATTTCCGCGACGAGGCCCGCAAGCTCGAGTTCCGCTGGGAACGCGACACGCCGATCTATCAGCTGTTCGCGCAGAAAGCCGTTTCGAAAGGCTTCTCAGATCCGTTTGAATCCCTTTCGCAGTTTATCAACCATCCCGAACTTTTTACGGGCCAGCCTGATTCTGAAAATCCGGACATCAGCCGCTACACCCGCTCGCTGGTGACGGAACAGGAATATCAGGAAGACCGCGCGTCCGAAGAAGACCTTGCTTCCGCCCGCACCGTGATCGACGGCGCTGCCGACAACGTCCTGCAGGCGACTGTCTATGCGGACCTTGCCCGCCTTGGCCTTAACTATCTTGGCTACAACGCGGACGCGCTTGCGGACCAGATTGGCGGCTGGGTCACCGGCATCGCCGAAACCGCCCGCGAAAAATTCGAACCGTCCGCGACGCTCGACGCTGCGCTGGGCACGGTCAAGAACGGCTTTGTCGCTTCCGCCGCGCCCGCAGGCGAGGGGGAAGAATCTGCCCGGGCCCGTAATCGTGAAACCAAACTCAACCGCGCCCAGCTTTATCTGACCCGCACCGCCGCGCTTCTGACCGCGATCGGCCACGGCCAGCGCGCTTATGCCGACCTGCGCGACTCTTTCTTTGGGAACAGCGCCTGGCAGAAGCAGGCAGGCAGCTTCTGGAACCTGAACCGCAGGCTTTCGGAAAAATATTCTGCGGCCCGCACCGTCGGCGCCAGGCTCGGCATCCTTTCCCTGGATGAACAGGAAATTTATCTGAAGGCCTTTGAAGAACTCAAGCAGGCCATTGACGAAACCAACCGTGAAATTTCGGACCTCAGGGGCGCTCCCGGCGAAACCGCGGACGCGCTTGCGGATAAAATCCAGACCCTCCAGCTCTACATCGAAACCTGGCGCGCCGGCTCCGGGCTGCTGCGCACTCTGGGCAAAAACGCCCTGCCTGAAGCGGTTTACGCCAGGGCTCAGGCTGTTGATAACGCCATCGACACTGTCCTGTTCGGAAATCCTGAAGGCGGCGCGGCAGAGAAAAAGGGCGCGGTCGAGCGTATCGCGGACAAAATCAAAGAAAATCTCACCTCGCTCCAGGACTTCACCGACAGCGTAACCTGGAAGCTCGTGCTTGGAACGCAGATCAAGAAAGTTCTGGCTGACAATCTGGTGCGCTGGTACGAATCCGGCGAAGAACTCGGCAGCGCCGACCTCGTCATCCTGAACGGCATCCGTACCGCGTTTTACCTGAAGGCCGCAGACCGCTCGCTGGCGGCGGCCATGACCGCCGGTTCCTGGCTGGGCAGCACGCTGTTTACACCGCAGATGAACGGCGCTGGCGCGGAGCTCGCCGGTGCAGTCCGCCGCTCCGAAATGCGGTCTGCTGCGGTTGAGCGCGAAGAAGGCGTGCGCGCTTCGATCGCCCGCTATTTTGAAATTTTCAGCTCGACACGCATGGGCGGCTGGCTGACCTCGAACGCCGACGTCAAGACTGCGGCGCTCAGCGGCCTGTACCTTGTTTACCAGGCTTTCCGCGGTGAGCTTAGCGCCGAAACCCTGGGCGCGCAGTACGCGGAACACCGGGACGGCATCGTCGCGGCCGCGCAGGCCTGGAGAGCGGCCCTCGCAGCAGGGGACTCAGTCGAAGCCGAGCGGCAGGTCCGCAATCTTCTGCTCCAGATGCTTCCAAGGAACAGGCTGGAAGCCGCTGAACTGGTTTTCATTGTCAGCACCATGGTTGTGGCCTCGCGTTTTATCCGCCGCGGCCTTTCGCCGGAGGACGTTTCCGAAAACAAGGCCCCGCCCAAAGCGGACGAACCCGTTTTCACCTCGACCCATGATTTTTCCGGCGCCACTTCCGTCGAAAAGGAAGCCAGCCGGAACAAAAACCGTGATTTCGTCCGTAACCATCTGGACGAAATCCTGCACGACCTGGTCAACAACCAGGACCCGCACGTACGCGAACGCCTGTACCACATTATCGAAGCCGCGGACCCTGAAGCCGCGAAGCTGATCCGGTACTACCTGAAATATTCCCCGATTTCCGCCACGCCGGTACGCGAGTTCTACCGCCGCCACGGCTACCAGGGCATCATCATGGCCGCGACCGCCCGTTCGCCGATTATTCTCGAAGCCATTGTCAGCTCGGCCAAGAAGCTCGGTGTTCCCATCATCGTCGAAATCGCGCGCTCCGAAGCCAGCTACGCGTACGACCCGGTCCAGCTCGCCGACGACCTTTACGCCGAAATCCGCCGCCAGGGTTTCGAAGGCCCGATCATCCTGCATGCCGACCACGTGGGCATCAAGGTGGGCGACGAGAAGGACATGCTCGGCACCATCGAATATCTGAAACGCCTGCAGCGCGCGGGGTACACCTCCTACGCCATGGACGCGTCGCACCTTTACGACGTGGACGCGGCCTACCGCGCCGAACAGGAACTCGGCCTGGCCGACCTTAAAGTCGAGCTCGCATCTCTCGAAGCTGCGGCCGCTCAGGGCACGCTTGACGGTGAAGGCAGACAGCGCCTTGCCTGGCTGCGCAGCAGGATCGAAGAAGTCGACGAGCAAGTCGCGGAAGCCGCGCTTGAAAAGAACGTAGACCGCATCACGCGCGCCTGGCGTTATGTCGAAGGCCGCAATCCCGCGCTTGAAGCCGAGGTCGGCGAAATCGGACGCCCCAAGACCGAAGTGGTCGACGGCCAGCTGCGCGTGGTCATGAAACCCAAGAAACGCCCGGACGACCCGGACATGCCCGAACAGGAAATCACTTCTGTCGCCGAAGCCCGCACGTTCCTCCGCATGCTGGCGAAAAACGGCATCAAGATCGATTTCCTCGCGATCCACAACGGG
>CAZMMY010000001.1:439-18189 GCA_964567495.1 uncultured bacterium | reverse complement strand
CAGCATCCCGCGTTCCAGCAGGAGCTCAACGAACTCGTGAAAGCTTATTACGAAGGCCGCGGCCAGAAAGTCCCCGCCGGCTTGTTTGAAAGAAAGACAGAAATCGCGCAGCACGGCATCACCGGCACGCCGCTCGGCCTGTTCGACACTTTGATTGAAAGCGGCATCGGCAAAGGTAACGTCGCGACCCGTTTCCAGAAAGTCCAGTACGGCCGCCTTGCGGAAATCATCGGCGACCCGAACGACGCGTCTTCGCACGTCCTGCTCGAAACCCTGATGGGCTCGAAGCAGGAAGCCGACAAAGTCCGCCCGCGCCTGCGCGGCTTCATGCTTGACATGTTCCAGTGGGTCGCTAGCCACCCGAAACACGGCAAGATCCCGACCGAAGAGGGCGGCAACCCGAAGCCCGGTTTCGAACTTTTCGACAAGACCAAGGACCCGCTGGCCGACCAGAACAACAGGGAACTTGCCGCGATCAAGGCCGCGATCGCCGGCCTGGCTAAGACCGCCCCTGAAAAAGCGTTCTACGTCCTTTACCCGGTTTTCCTTCTCCAGCCCGACCTTGACCAGGACGCGCGCACTTTCCAGCGCCGCCTCGAAGAAGCCACGGGCAAAAAGTTCAACGCCAGAGTCGTGCATGCGCTCTATGTGATTTACCGAGACAACGAAAAGAACACGCTGATGCCGTTCCAGACCCGCTGGGAACGGACCCTTCCGCGTGCTGTCCGCAAAGACATCGTGGCCAATATTTCCCAGCGCAGCCAGGAAGCTTTCGAAGGCATCGAGCCGCACCTGGCCGTTTTCGGCCCGCACCGCGAAGACGGCGCGAAGCAGCCCCTGAACGTGGCCGAAGCTTCTAACCGCGAGATCAACCGTTATCAGCACGTCATCCTGCGCAGCCGCGACCTGGAAGAGCTGCGCCGCATCCTGCGCCGCAACCTCAGGCCTTACGCCGATGTGCACGGCCTTCTTGCCACGCGCACCACTCTGGCGGACGAAGTTTCCGGTTTCGCAGAAGTCGAAGAGCATCAGGGCCGCGTGCTCAGCGCCGAGGAAGAAGTCCAGGCCGCGCGCGACCAGACAACGCTCGACAGCATTGTCGAAAAACTCGAAGCGTTCCAGCAGAGAATCGGCGTCGCGGCTCTCGGCGCGGACCTTTTCCAGTCCGCATTCGGGATGAGCGTCCGCGATTTCTTCGTATGGGCCGCGGGTGAAGGGCGCGTGACTGCGGTTGAGAAAATGCTGGGGGCTGTGGGCGACGCCGTTGTGGGCCGCGCCAACAGCGTCCTTCTTTCCATGATCGACAGCGTTTTCGGAAATCCTCCCGCGGGCTCCAAGATGGCGGTCTTGAAACAGGCGGCGCAGAGCTTTGTCAACGGCCCCGCGCTGACCGCGCCCCCGGTGCAGAGCCGCAGGGTTTCGGCGCGGCCTGTTATTCCGGCCGGGCATGATCTTGACGGCACAGACCTTTCATTTGATTTCAGCCAGGGCGACCGGTTTATCGTCCGCTACAACGATTATCTCGGCCGTCCCGTCGTGGCTGGAGACACTTTCGAAGGCCGCACCGAAGTCGTGGTGCAGGTCCGCGGAGGGACCTCCGCCGCGCCGCGCACATACACTGTGCGTTATGAAGTTGCGACCGGCAACGTGACCATTCTTAATCCCGAAGGCGATACGCAGTTTTTTGGCTCCCGGACCGTTCTGAATGTCCAGGTCCCCGGCGGCGTTTCCCATGAGCTGACCGTAACGACTGAAAATGAAACGCAGGTCCGCATCCAGGGCCTTACGGGCGCCGCGGCCGGCATTGTGGTCAATAACTGGTCCAAGGTCGAGATCCCGCTTCAGCTTCCCGATCCCTCGGTGCCGGCTATTCCGTCGATGACGTTCGACCTCCGCGTCCACCAGGGCGTGCCGGTCCTGACTCAGGAAGGCTCCTTCGATTACCAGGCCGCGATGCAGCAGGCAAAAGTCTCGCGCGTCCAGGCCGCGCTTGCGAGCTACGAACAGCTGATGAAGTTCGCTCGCCGGATTCCGCTTCTGCCCGAAACTGTGCGCCTCCGTTTTGAGGCCCGCGGCATCACGCAGGATCTTCGCGCGCTCGAAACCGAAACCGTCAGCGGCGATCTGCTGGCCGAACCGCTTGCCAAAGTCGCGCGCTTCCAGGAACTGCAGGACAGGCTCGACGGCGTCCGCCGCGAACTGAACGCGCTTTACGAACAGGTCCGCCCCGGCGATGAACTGACAGAAGAACGCGTCGCAAAAATCAACGCGCTCCTGCAGCAGTACCGTTACCTGATCGAAACGATCCGCATCGCGCTGCCGGTCCTGAACGCCGTTTCAAACCGCTTCCTGGGCGAGCCTTCCACGGCTGCGCTGGGCGGGATGATCCGCGATTACACGTTCGGCCTCCAGGATACGCTGCTCAATTTTATTCCGGACCGGATCGACGCGCTTGCCGGCCTGCTGACCGGTCCGCTTGACCGTATCCAGGCTCCTTCGCTCGGCGTGCAGCCGCAGCTGGGCGCCAAGCTTGCGGGCGCTGTGCAGGCCGTGAACGATGCGGTCCGCCGCGCGGAACCGCTCGAACTGACTGCCGTTGAACGCCTCGACGCCGGACTGACCCGTGCCATTCTTTTCCTGAAATTCGTGGACTTTACCGCGCCGCTGGCCTGGAAGACTGCGAAGGTTTCCGCCAAAGCCGTGGGTTATACCGCCGGCAAGATATCGGGCATTGTCTCCAGCCCGCGCGAATCCGCGCTGACCGCTGTGACTGCTCTGATGGAACGCCTGAGGCCTAAGACCGCCATGGATTATGTGCCCGCCGCTTCCGCGGTTTATCTGATTGCGAAATATATGTGGGGCCGCAAACAGGCGGGTGAGGCCGGCGCCGCCGCGCAGCTGGCCGAAGCCTGCACCAACTGCACCTCGGAAACCAAAACGCTCCTGAGCAGCCTTTATGACGCTCTTGCTTCGGGCGACGACCGCACCGTGCGCGAGCGGGTCACTGCTTTTCTCGGCAGCCTGTGGGAAGGCCAGGACACTTTGATTAAGGATGCGGCCATCGCAGGCGGCGTCCTGTATGCCACTCGCGTGCTCTGGGGCGCCCTTCGCGATTCCGCAGATGCCGGTATGGAATACCTGAACACCCGCCGCGAGGTCACGACCCAGCTGGTCAAGATCCGCGACCCGCGCAAGCTGCGCGAATGGCTCAGGAAAGACGGAAATCTCGACCGCCTGATCTTCACTCTGCGCCACACCAGCGACCGCGCTACTCGTGAAGTCGCCCTTCGCCTGATCGAAGGCCTGGATCCGAACCTCGCGAAACTGATCCAGTACTACATCACTTACGGCCTGGTGTCCGGCATCCCGGTCCGCGCTTACTATAGAAGGCACGGCCTGAACGGCATCACGATTGCGGCCACGGCCCGCAGCCCTATCATCCTGCGCGCCATTGTCCGCACCGCGAAATATCTCGGCGTTCCGATTATCGTAGAGATCGCGCGCTCCGAAGCGGGCTATGCTTACGACCCCGTCCAGCTTTCACGCGACCTTTACACTGAAATCCGCCGCCAGGGCGCGCGCGTTCCCATCATGCTTCATGCCGATCATGTCGGCATCAAGGTCGGCGACGCCAAGGACATGCTCGGCACGCGCGATTACGTCGTCTCGCTGCGCGAAGCTAACTTCAGCTCTTTCGCCATGGACCCTTCGCACCTTTACGATACCGAAGCCGCTCATGCAGCCGAAGCGGAATGGACCACGGTCGACCAGGGCGACACCGTCACCCTGCAGCGCCTGAAAGACAGAAGGAAAGCGGTGGCCCAGTCCGAAAGTTCCCGGTCCCGCATCGACGAATTGAACCGCAAAATATACGAAGGTGAACGCGTGATCGCGCGCGCGGCTCTCGCCAAGAACGTGGACCGCGGCGCCAAGGCCTGGCGCTACACCGCGGGTTACGAATCCGGCGAATTCGAAGTCGGCGAAGTCGGCAAGATCGACCCGGAAACCGGCAAGCAGGAAGTCACCACTGTGGCCGAAGCCCTTGTTTATCTCGAAGAGCTGGCCAAGCAGGGCATCAAGCCGCTCTGGCTCGCGATCCACAACGGCACGTCGCATGGCGTCGAGACTTCCCAGCCCGACCTCGAGCGCACCAGGGAAATCGGCGACGCCATCCGCGACCCCGAATTCCAGGCGAGGGTAAACGGGTACGTCCGCGAATACTACGCAGCCCGCGGCGAAGAAGCGCCGACCGACCTGCTTGCGGTCCGCACCGAAATCGCCCAGCACGGCATCACCGGCACAAAACTCGACGCGTTTGTTTCGCTCCGCCAGTCGTACATCGGCAAAGGCAACATCGCGACCCTGTTTCAGAAACTCCAGTTCCGCGCCATGGGCGAACTGATCGGCGACCCGCGCAATCCGGAAAAGCAGGACAAGCTCGCGGTTGCGCTTGACGGCTCTGAAGACACCGCTGCCGCACGCAAGAAGCTCATGGGCTTCATGGTCGAGCTGGCCGAGTGGGTCTTTAAGCACAAAAAACACGGCGCCATTCCGACTGAAGAAAGCGGCGCGCCGCTGCCCGGCTTCGAGAAGGTCAATCTCAAGGCCCTGGAAGAATTCAAAAAAGTTTTCTACGCGCTTCCGCTCGAAGACCGCTACGCGATCATTTATCCGATCTTTAACCTGAACCGCGAGGAGTTCCTGAAGCGCGTCATGGCGGTTATGCCCGCGTCGCTGACCCAGAAGTACGGCGACATGCGTGAGACCCTGATCGGTTTCTACCGCCTCTACGTGAATAACGAAAAGAATACGCTTATGCCGTTCCAGGAGCGCTGGGGCCAGCTGCCCGAAGGCGTGCAGGAATACCTGGTCGAACGTATCATGTTCTCGGACGACGACGTGTTCCCGGGCCTTGTGGCGCACCAGCAGGCCATGAGCGAAACCGGCATAGCCGAAGATGTTGAGGCCGAGCTTAACCGGCGCCAGTACGTCCGCATGCGCCCCGAAGAATACGATACCGTCCGCGATCTTGCGCACAAACTTGTAGACGCGGACGGGGATGAAGCCCTTGGCCGCGCAGCCTCTGAGGTCGCGGGGGACGTTGCCCGCCTGCTCGCGGAAATTCCCCGCGAAGACCGCGGCACCATCCGCCCCGAGGAAATCGAACGCGGCGATTACGTCCGCCTGCCGCAGACCGCGGCGCAGGACCCCGGCATGGTCCATGTGCAGACCGCGCATGAAAACCTTTCTCGCCTCGGCCACTCCACCGCGGTGCCCGAGCTTTCCGCGGACGGCTCCGAAGAAGTCATGATGGCCCGTGAGCTGAACCGCCGCGCGGCGACCGAACAGCAGAAAGTCACTTACGTCCACATGGGCACCCGCTTCGGCAGAAGCGCCTACGGCGACAAGTCAGGCGCCGTCAGAAACAAGATCCGTACTCTGCTGGCCGAAGGCCTGACGCCCGTTGTCCACATCCAGGCCGCGCGCGTCGATGAACGGGAACGCCAAATCGCGTCCATGCTCGACGGCCTGGACACGCGCGAACAGTCTCGCGTCGTGTTCGTTTACGAACCTTCCGCGCCTTTGACTGCCGAGACCCTGCGGCAGGATTCGGCCCTTATTAAAGAAGCTGCGCCGTACGCCAAAGTCGTTTTCGGCGGTACGCTGGCTGAGGGCAGCTCCTGGGAAGCCGCGCTCGCCATCCGCAGCGTGGACGGCGTGCTCGTCCGTTCGCTGGCTGACGTTGAAAAAGTCCGCGCGACCCAGACCCGTAAACAGGTCCTCGCCGACGTTCCCGCCGACCAGATCGGTATCTTTGTTTATGACGAAACTCCGAAACACGAGCGCCGCGCCGCCGGGTTTGCGGCATTGTTCGCAGCCCGCACCGTGCCTGTGGCTTTCTCGGTCGACGTCCGCGGCCGCGAGCTCGCACCCGATTTCTCCGAGGCGCTCGACAAAGCGCTGAAATTCCTGGCCCGCTCCGAAGTCCGCGAAAACGCGCCGGAAATGAAATACCAGGACTCCGCGGTTTTTCATGCCGCCTACCAGCAGCTTTACTGGCAGCTCCAGCGCCAGTTTTCTTCGATGGACGCTATTATCCGCCGTCTCGGCCAGAAATACTGGGCCGACCGTGCGAACTATAAAGACAGGCAGATGGCCCTGGCCCTGCGGCTCGACCTGCTTTCGCAGGCCGGCTCCGGCATTTACTTTGAGGAAGTCGAAGCCGACCTTCTCAACGTTCTGCGCGAGGAAGACGACGCGGACAACATGCTCGGCACGGCTGCTTATCTTGAAAAACGCGGCAGGGGACGCGACGCTGCGAGGATCATTTTTGAACGTCTCCGCGCGCAGCGTTCTCAAGCGGATACCAAAGACCTCAAAACGATCAAGCTCCAGAAAACGCTTCTGATTGTGGCCGGCGCGCTGACCACTGAAGGCCAGACTAAAAATGATTTCGTGGGCGAACTCCGTTGGTGGGAAACCCGCAGCCGCCGCATCACCGGCCTGAGCCCGGATGCCAAAGACGCTTGGGGCGCGCGCCGCACCGCCGCGCATCTGGGTTATTTCATCCAGGTCCTTGCGCGCAGGCACGCTTCAAATCCGTTCTCGCGCACCTCCTGGCTGGAACTGTGGGACCAGATCAAAGGCCGCCCGGTCGACTGGCATGACCGCATGGAACAGATGGATGCCGTGACCACGCTCCTTCTGGACAGCAGCCGTGCGCACCGCGAAGAAGCCATCGCGCGCCTTGAAAACGCGAAGATGCATCCGCTGCTTCGCGAATTCCTTGAAAGCCAGATTGTTTCCGACGACGCCGCGCTGCGCGCCCGCGCGCTTGACGGAGTTATGCGGCTCCGCCGCGCCCGCGTGGATTTCCTTCTCGCGCAGGTCCGCCGCGCCCGCGCCGGCCTGGCCGCGGAGCTGCCGCGCTACGGCACTTCTTCCGACCAGCACGCTGCGATCCAGCAGGTTGACGCGCTTTTTGCGCGCACCTTCGGCAAGTCCGGAACGTTCGAAGGGGAGTTCGACCCTTCGATCGGTGAATTCGGCCGCACCCGCCCGTACGGCGAGCAGGGGGTTTATCCGGGCGTCGGCGGCGTGGACGAATATGTTCTCGGCGGTGATATCGGAGACCGCGGCATCAGCACGCTCCGTGTCGCGGACCGTTACGAAGAAGTCGAAAACCAGGGCTACGGAGTGGCGCTTCTCGGCAACCACGACCTCTGGCACCTGAACAATCTCCTTGGTGTGCATCAGCGTGTGCCGCAGGCAAAAATTGCCGCGGGCCGCCACGAATCCTCGGCCTACTGGGCGCAGGAAACGCTCGTTCACAACGGCTGGATGAAAAAGATGCTCGAGGACCGCAACACTGAAATCGAGACCTTCAACAATTACCTGCTCGAAGGCCGCGCGCTTCCCGAAGCGGACAAGGCCCTGGCGGAGCAGCAAGCCGAAGCGTTCTACCGCCGCTGGAACAACGAACACCTGCCGGAATGGCAGATGAAGGAAAGCGAGCTCGACGCCCTGAAAAAGATTTTTATCTACAACGCCCGTGTCGCGGAATTCAACCGCACGCATGCCGGCCGCAAGCTGCTGCCCATGGTGCATTACGGAAATTACCTGGAAGACCCGCGCATCCAGGGCTACAAGAGAATGCTGCAGCAGAATCTTCGCCTGTTTTACGTCGACGATTACGGTTACGTGCGCCTGCACGGCGGTCTGCCGTTCAATCTCCGCACAAACAAGGTCGAGGTTTCGTACAAGGGTTACTACGGCCTTCAGGCGGTTATCAAGCTGCAGAATGACCTGCGCGATCCGAACAAGAAACTTGAAGAGCTGATGGAAGCGCTCGACGCGGTGCAGAGCTGGTATGGCGACAAGACCGCGGAGCTGAAAGAAAAGAAAGTCACGGACGTCGTGACAGACCACCTGGATGAATTTCTGGACGACATGTCCGGTTCCTACTTCCGCCCGGTGCGCGGTTTCGTGGCAGGCCACAATCCCACGCCGCGCGTGAAGCGCCACCTGAAAAACAAGGGCCTGACCATGGCCGACCTCAGCCCGCGCGTGATTTTTATCGACCATCAGATTTCGTCCTACTTCTGGTCGCAGCGCAACGCGGATTACGGAGCCGATTACACCATGGGCGCGGACGGCATCATCATGCAGCCTCGCACCAAGACCGGACCGGCCGAACCGCAGGTCATTCTTGGCCGTACGGATTTCCTGGCGCAGGTCGAAGACGACCTTGAAGCCGAAAAAGACTGGCTCGACGACCGCCTGAGCGGGGCCGCCGCCGGTTTCTTCAAGAGCGCGGGCCGGCTGGGCTCGAGGGTCGCTTCCGCTGCTGCCGGTCTTTTCACAGGCGCACCGGCTGAAACAAAGCCGGCTGCTGTTTCCGGCCGCAAGGTAGAGTCTGAAAAACAGACCGTCGCCGCTGTGACAGGCTCGCCTAAAAAGGCCGCGACGCGCGATCCGATCGACAATATCCGTTCTTACGACGTACGCGCGCTTGAAACGCAGCTCACCCGAGAATTCGTCGAGAAACTCGCGGTTTCGCTGGCTTCGCGCTACGCGCCCGGCGCACGCGTGCTGGTGACCGGCGATCATCGCTACTCCACGCCGCGCATCCGCCAGGCCCTGGTCGACGCGTTCACCAAAATGGGCCTGAACGTCGATTTCTCCGAAGAAGTCATCCCAAGCGGCCTGCCTCGCACTCTGGCTGCGAAAGGTGAGTACGCGATTGTCGTCCAGGTCACGGCTTCGCATAATTCTATCGAATGGAACGGCATCAAGGTCCTGGCCAAGCGCACGGCTTCGGGCGCTTACGACGTCAACGGCCGCCCTGCCGATGTGGTAGGCTCCGATCTGCGGGAACTTTACACCGCGGCCCCGCTGCGCGGCGCTTCGCCCGTTTCCGGCACCGCATCGAAACTCACACTGCTGCCCGCATATATAGAAGGCCTGGCCGCGCGCCAGCGCCAGCAAATGGGCAAAGATTCCTTCGGGCCGCGCACCGTCCTTCTTGAAGCCGGCGAAACTACCGGCGGCCCTGCGGGCACCGCCGTGCTGGAACAGCTTGGGCTGACCGTGATCGGCGTGAACACCGCGCCGAACGCGCGCAGCCAGCGTGTGGCCGATCCGTCGGATGAGCGAGCGCAGAAATATCTGGAAGGCCTGCACCTCGCCGAGCGCAACAGCGGCAGAAAAGACGTGATCGGCGCGCAGTTCGACGGCGACAGCGACCGCCTCGGCCTCGTCGACGAAAGCGGCCGTACCATCGCGCCGGACGAAATGCTGGTCGCGACCTACCTGCGTTTTGTTCTGGAAAATCTGCCGGCCCTGCGCCTGATCCGCGACGCCAAATACGACATCAAGCTCGCGGTCGCGCTTGACCCGCGCGCTTCCTCTGCCGCCCAGCAGCTGATTCAGAAAATTATCGAGCAGGAAAAACTGGAAAATATTTTCAGCGTGGGCTTTATTCCCGCGGGTTATCCGAGCCACAAGCGTTTCCTGAAAGACCAGATCGCGAAGATACAGTCGCTCAAGACCCGATATCCCGAACTGGCCATGAACGTGGACATCCTGCGCCTTCAAAACCGCTATACCTCCGCCGAAGCTTCCGGCCACTTCTTCTACACCGTGGACGCGGCTCAGGCCGATCAGTTCGTGGACGACGGCCTCAGGACGCTGCTCGAAATGCTGAACATCGTTGAAACCATGGGCCGCTACGAAGCCCCGTTCCTGGGGTTGGAGCGCAAAGACAGGTACACCCTGAAAGAACTTTTTGACGCGCTGCCGACCCGCGGCAAATTCGTTTCACCCGAGGTCCGTATCAGCGCGCCCCCGGCGCTGGCTGCCAAGAAAGCCGCGGTCGAAAATTTCGAGGCCAGGGTCGCGTCTGCGAAGCCCGCGCGTAAAGTCGCGAGCATCATCGGCACTTCGCAGATTAAGGACGGCGCGCGCGTGATTTTCGACGACGGCAGTTTCGCTCTCTTCCGCTATTCCGGCACGGAAGACCGTTTCACCCTGAAATTCGAAGCGCCCACGGCCGCTCGCCTGGTCCAGCTGATGCAGGAAGTTTCAGCATTGCTTAAATCGCTGCCGCAGGCCGGGAACATCGGTACCGCGGGCCTCGATACCGCTATCAAGGGCCTGAGCCGCTCCGAAATGCGCTCACCCGAAGAGACCGTCCGGGGCCTGGCTGCGCAGCTCGAGGGCAAGACGCTGAAAACCAATGGCATCCAGCTTAAGAGCGCGGCAGGCGGAGCCCATGCTTCTATCAGCATCCTGGTTGGCCCGTCTGAAGACAAGGCCGAGCTCTATACACTCAGCTTCAGCCCGAATGCTCCCTCGGAATCCGGGCCCAACGAAGGCTGGGTGCTCCGGGTCAGCGGCTCGATCGCCGAAAGCATGGGGAATACCACCCAATGGACTTATCTCCTTTTTGAAAAGACGCCCGCTATTCAGAAAGGCAGCGGCAAGGTCTTCACGTACCGATTCCCGGAGGATTCTTACGCGTTCCTCGGCACGGTCGAAGGCATCACGATTGCCGGCAGCAAGCTCCGTATCGTGGTTTCGCGTGATTTCTGGGACGGCCTGGAAACTTCGCCGGTTCGTGACGCTGAAGGCCGCTGGCTCAGCCGCGAAGTTGTGAAGCATGGTGTGCTCGTGCCTGCTCCTCATAAAGAAGTCGTCGATATAAATGCCGCGCGCCGTGAATTTCTGCGGGTCTTCAAGCCGTACTACAATTTCTTCGCCAAGGGCGACGACCCTTCTGCTGAAAAGCCCGGTCTGTTCCACGTGCTAGGCAATCCTGACGCCAGGACATTCATCGAGTTCGCCCGGCTCTGGAAAAAACAATACCAGGGAACCCCTGTTGTGCTGGCCGGCGGCCGCGGCCGTGGAACGGCCCCGCTTATTAACGCGGTGCTTGCGCACTACGGCGACGCGCTTGATGGTGAAAGCAAAATTTACCTGAACCAGGGCCTGACCGACGATAGCGTCGAAGAGACCGACGTCATCCGCCTGATCTTCAAGCAGGAAGGCTTCAGCGAAAGTGACTTCGCTTTTGTTCACGACGAAGAAGGCTCTTCCAAAAACACCGAGCAGAATTTCCAGTTCGCGCGCGGGCCGGTCGACCGGCTGCTCGCGGGTGTCGAAAACCCCTTTATTTACGAAGTTTCGCGGCCCGGCCTTCTGGCCCGGGTGCAGAAAGCGGGCGAGATTGAATGGGCCGCAGAAATCCAGGCCAAGGGCTGGCAGGTTCGCCGTTTGAAAGTTTATGAAGAAGATCTCGACGCTATGAGCCACCAGCTCCTGGTCGATCTGGGCACGTATTTCGCCAGCCATCCCTCAGAATATGTCCGCCGTTATCCGAAGCTGATGCCCTGGCAGACCCGCACTGAAATGGCCGGCTATTTTATGACGCTGAAGACGCCGTACGAACAGCAGGATTTTACGCTGCTCTTCAACCTGATGCCCGCGTTCAGCCGTTACCTCCACGCCGTGGGCGCGCACGCCGACGAAGCGGGCGAGAGGCTGCTCGTGGGCGCCCGTTCTGAAATGCGCGCCGCCGCTGGAAATATTGAAGCGCCGCTTGATTACTACGGGGGGCCGGACAACCGCATGGCCGTTGGCAGGCTTCTCGAAGACCTCAGGGCCATTCGCGCGCAGGCCTACACAGAAAATAACCTGCCGGTGAGAATAGAAGTCGCAGAGCATATCTCCAGGCTCCAGTTGAATCCCAACGTTTCCGTTTTCGATGAAGCGGTCGGGGTCGCGAGAAAACACCAGGCGTTTCTGTCCCGCTCTGAAATCCGCCGCGACCTGCCGGGCAGCGTGGCCGCCCGGTTCTCGAGCCTTGAAGAGGATCTCGTCCGCCTCCGCGGTTTTGCCCGCGGCCCTGAGCTCATTGCCGAGATCGAACAGCATCTCGCGGTCGTACGCGGCCAGAACCCTACGTTCGAGGAACTCCGCAGCGCGAAAGAATTTTTTGACGCCAACGCTGCGCTCATGCGCTCTGAAATGCGCAAGCCCGAGACGCTTCCGTACACCTACCGCTCGATCCGTGAGCTTCTCGGCATTTCGGACGAGGATGTTGAGACCATTATCACGCGCTTTACCGAAGACATGAACAAGGGCCTGGAAGGCAAGCGCGGTTCGCTCTCGATGTTCCCGGCCTATGCCAAGCCTCCCGCCGGCGACGAGAAGGGCGCGTACATGGCGCTCGACCTGGGTGGCACCAATTTCCGCGTTCTGACTATCGAGCTGCATGGCGGCAAATTCAGAAAACCCGTCATCATGAAGTTCGAAATGAAGGACAAAAAGATCTACACCACCACCGGCAAGCGCTTGTTTGATTTCATGGCCCAGAGCGTGGCGGAGTTCCTGAGCGCTAACGAGATTCCCGCTGACACCAAGCTTCAGCTTGGTTTTACTTTCTCGTTCGCGGTCACTCAGACCGGTATCGACAGCGGCGTTCTGGACCGCTGGTCCAAGGAATTCAAAGCCAAGGGAGTCATCGGCGAGGACGTCGTGGAACTGCTGAAGGCGGCGTTCGCCCGCAAAGGCATCAGGAACGTGGAAGTCGCCGCGCTGGCCAATGACACCGTGGGGACGCTTGCGGCCGCGACTTATCTTGACGCAGATGCGGTTCTGGCCGTGATCCTGGGCACCGGTACGAACATGGCGTTCTGGCTCGACATGAATGACATAATTAAATGGAAGGGCGAGAAGTCCGGCAGGATGGCCGTGAACATGGAATCCGGCAACTTTAACAAGCTGAAACTGACTCGCTTCGACGAACGCCTCCACGAGGCATACGGCTACAAGAGCGGCACGCCGCGCAAACAGACGCTCGAGAAAATGGTCTCCGGCAAATATCTCGGCGAAGTGACGCGCCAGATTCTGCTCGAGCTGATCGGTAAAAAGCAGATTTTCACCAGCCTTGAAGGCAATGTTCCCGCGGGCCTGAGCGAAGTCGAAAGCCTGAAAACCACGGCTGTCAGCAAGAGCATCGCCGGCGACAAGTCCTCGAACCTGGCCGGCGTGGCATCCGTCCTGAAAGGCCTCGGCATTGAAACCTCCACGGTCGAAGAACGCCGCATTGTGAAAGAAATCGCGGAATGGGTCGCGAAGCGCTCCGCGCGTATTTCCGCTGCGGTCATCGCCGCTTCCCTGATCAAGGTCAACAAGGGCAGGGAACTTTCCAGGAATTACACCGTGGCCGTGGACGGTTCGCTCTTTGAGCTGTATCCGGGCTATCAGAAAGAAATGCGCAAGGTCCTTCGCAGGGTCTTCGGCGATGAAGCAAAGAAGATCAAGCTGAAGCTGCAGCGCGACGGTTCCGGCATCGGCGCGGCCGTGGTCGCGGCGTCTGCCCGCTCCGAAATGCGCGGCGCAGTCACGATCGATATCAAGATCGACAAAGCGGTGAACCTGTTCGAAGTCCTCACGACGCACATCCCTGAATTGCGCAGCGCGACCAGCGTCGCGGACGCCGAAGCTTTCTGGGACGAGACCAATATGCGGGCGTCCATCCGTTTCAGCGGCGGCCCGATTCCGATTGTGAAACGCGACCTGAGAGACAAGTCCATCGGTGGTCCCCCAGGCACGATTACGGTAACCTATACGCTCCGCCGCCCGTACGAAGCCGAAGATCCGGCCATTCTCAAGCGGGCTATCGGGGTACAGCTGGCCGGCAGTCTGGCGAAGTTCCTGAAGACACCGCAGGGCAAGGGAAGAATTCCCGCCGAAGATGTCCTCGGCCGTGAAATCACGCCCGAGCAGCCGGCTACTCCGGAAGAGCTCGCGGCACTGCTCAGCCGCCTCAGTATCGATGTTGTTTACAGGCGTGACGGCGCGACCTATAAGGTGACCCGTGACGACCGTACGTTCGACGTGACGAAGGACGGCATCGCGTTCCGGATTAACAGGCTCGAAGCGGCCGGTTTTAGCATGGTCGGAGTTCCGGCGCTGCAGCCCGGCGTTCAGGCAGTGCTTTCCGAGGACCTGGAAATCCGCAGGGGCCAGGGCAACCGGCTTCTCCTGCTCGAAATTCTGGGTGCGAGCTTTGACATCAATACCGCGATCATGGCTGCGCCGGAAGAAGAAAAAGTCGTCGAGCTGCAGATCGGGGCGGGTGGGAAGATTCTTGAGCTTTACAGACGCTCCGAGCTCCGCCGTGCGGCTGCGGATGAAAATGTGCTTGAGAATATCTATTTCAACACCGCCGCGCTTGGCAGCGCTGAAAGAGAAATCGCCGAACGGCTCCGCGCTGAAAATCGCGAGCTTGCGGCCGCTCTCGCAGTCTCGCATGTGATCGCGCAGCGCTGGATCGGCGTGCCCGACATGCTGCTTCCCGGCATGGTCCCGTATGCGCAGGCCATGCTCGGCATTCTGCCCTCCGGTTTCAACGCCAGCGCCGGAGCTCCCGTCATGAGCCAGGCGCTCCGTCAGCAGCTCGCAGGCGGAAGAGTTTCCTCTGAAGCCGCGGTCGCGCCCCGCACTGTGGTGCTGGTGGGCGACACCGGCATGACCGAAGCCGATCTGCTGGCCATGCAGCTGCCCCGCGGCAGCCGTATCGTGCTGGTCGATCAGCTTGGCTCCGAAACCGATCTTTGGAACCGTTACTCCAGGTTGAAGATCGGGGAGATCCGTCCGAAGCGCTTCAGCTCCAAAGGCCGCATGCCCACCGAACAGGAACTTCGTTCCATCTTCGGCAGCCGCGAGCAGGTTCCTATCCTGATCATCGGCAAAAATTCTGTAGACGGCGTGCTCGACGCTTATAAAGACACCGTGCTCCGCGAGGGCTTCGTGACGACACTGCCGGAAAACCGCGCAGCGCGCCTTGCCCTGTCGTACTTCCTGGGCCGCGGCACCCCGTCGGTGCTGCGCAAGCAGATCCCCGACGATCTTCTGACCATCCGTCTGCGCTCCGATGCGCTTTCTCCCACTTCTGTGCCGGTTGCTGCGCAGAACCGTTTCGCGGCCTGGGCGTTCGCCCAGATGAGCCGGCGCATGCTGGAATCTGCCGCTTAAGCCGCTGGGCTTTTTATCCTTCGGGATGGCGTGAGCGATCTTCGAACTTTCCATATTTTCTTCCGGCGATAATCCATAACGCCCGCGGTCAGGACGGTTTATCCAAAAAAAGACCTTCCCGGCAGGGGGAAACAGGTCTAGACTCAATTCTTTATGGCAAAAGACATCGTGCTTCTGGATTCACAGGCCAGTCCGTGGTTTTCGTTTCTGTCCGAGTACATCGAGGAAACCTCCTCGAAGCTGCGGCATTGCGACCAGACCGCGCAGGCGGCCAACTTCCTCGACCATACCGGCATTCTTTTCGCCAGCCCCGAGCTGATCACGCCCGGTTTCGGCCAGAAGCTGCGCGCCAAAAAGGACAGCGATCCCGTTTTTCGTTCTTTTTCCCTGAAAGATTCGCCGTCTGCCGCAGCTGCTTGGGACGCGGCCTTTACTTACGGGGTTTCAATGGGGCAGTTCCAGAAACGTTTGTCCCAGCTCCTGCCCATGCCGGCCAGCCTCAGAGTGCTGATCGTGGACGACGAGCCGGAGATCGGCCAGATGTTCCGTGATTTCTTTGAGCAGCGTGTCCAGCCTTCCTTTGAAATCGATTACACCTCCGACGGCTTTGAAGCTGTGAATTGGCTGGAAAAAAAGAGGTATGACGCCGCGATCCTCGACGTCAAGATGCCGGTGCGCGACGGGCGCGAAATTTACCGCGACATCCGCGCGAAGGGACTGCAGATGCCTGTCATTATTTTCTTCGACGCCATTTCTGGCGACGAAATCACAGAGCTTTATAAAATCGGCCGACCCGCGATCGTAGAAAAAGGTTCGAGCCAGAGCGGTATGCCTGAAATGATAGCGTTGGTTAAAAAGATGGTTTACTTCGGATGAGCATGCGCAGATCACTTTTGTTTCTTCTTATGCTATGTTCGAGTTGCTCGTTTATTGTGCGGGAGATCGCTTTTGAAGTGGAGAAACCGCCCAAAGGCGTTTATCGCGGCTCTTTTCATGTTCATTCCAAGTACTCGCACGATTCCAAGGCCACGCTCGAGGAAATCCGGCTGCACGGTGAACGGTCCAATCTTGATTTTGTTTTTGTGACCGACCATAACAATATGCTCGCTTATACCGAATACCGGAAAAGCAGCCTGCCGCCCCGGCCGCTGCTGGTGTTCGGAAATGAGATTTCTACCACTGAAGGTCATTTAATCGCGCTGGGAGTCTACGATGAACTTCCGCCGGACCGGGATGCGGGTAATTTGATCCAGTGGATCCATGGCAAGGGCGGTTTTGCTGTTATTCCGCACGCCACGAGCAAAAAGAGCCCCTGGCTGGACTGGAAAGTCAACAAGGTCGAAGGCATGGAAGTCTATAATTTTTTTCACAGCTTTTACAGCGTTTCGATACCCGAGCTGATTTTTGAGTTTATTTTTTATCCGCGCAGCAAGCTGCTGAGTTCGCTCGACCGGGACTGGCCGAGAAATTCGAAACGATGGGACTCGCTTCTGCGAGAACGAAAAGCCGCAGCGATCGCGGGCACGGACGCGCATATCCATTTCAGGCTCCTGGGCTGGACGCCCGAAAGCCTGCGGCTGTCTTATCAGTCCGTAAGCACGTTCGTGCTGGCAGGAGAATTGACCCAGGAATCCGTGACCGAAGCCATCGGCCGCGGAAGGACTTTCATCGCTTTCGAGATTTACGGAGATGCGGGAAAATTCACTTTTGAAGCTGAGTCAGAGGGCCTGAAATACCGCATGGGCGACGTGATTCCCGAGGGAAATCCGGCCGTTTTCAGGGTTTCAGCGCCCGTTGCGGCGGACATTAAGCTGCTTCATAACGGTGCCGTGGTATCGGAAAAGCATGGGACGGAACTGGAATTCCGGGGCAGGGCCCCGGGCGTATACAGGACGGAAGTCTACCGGGATGGTAAACTTTGGATAGCAGGAAGTCCTGTATATGTCGACCCTTGGCAGAACCCATAAAACTTTTTCACGCTTCGCCTCTGCGGTAACCCTTTTCTTTTTTCTGCCGGGCTGTTCGGCCTGGCACCCTCTCAAAAAAATCGAAAAACCCGCTCTCGCTCCGCCCTATGAAAGCTACTACGATTATCCAGTCCGTGAAAAAGAGGCCAGGGTCGTGCATGAGGAAAGGAAGCGCGGCTATATCATGCGGACTGTCGAGATTCCGTTTTATCTTCCGGAAGGCCTGGAGCTGAAAAACCGGGAAGAGTACATCCGGAAAAACCAGGAGCTTTTCAAGACAGACGAAAAAACCTCCAAAGACCTGGCGCTCCGCTACACCATCCGCATTGATTACTACCTTCCGGAAAAAATGAAGCCGGGAGAGAAAAAACCTGCGATTCTGATTTCACCCATATTGGGCGGCAATATGGTGGTGGACCATTTCGCGCGCTATTACGCCCGCCGCGGGTTCGCGGCTGCAATTGTTTACAGAAAACGCTTGTTCTGGGACGAAGAGCGCGGGCAGGATATAAACCAGTTCGAGGACTACATGAGGACTTCCGTGATCCGCCTGCGCCAGGCTTTGGATTGGCTGGAGCAGCAGCCGGAGGTTGACCCTGACCGGATCGGCGCGTTCGGCGTCAGTTATGGCGCCATCCTTCATTCAGTGCTGGCAGCGGTGGAACCTCGCATCCGCTACCACGTGCTGGCCATGCCCGGCGGCCCGCTCGCGGACGTGATCGTGGAGTGCCCCGACAAGGC
>CAZMMY010000001.1:0-419 GCA_964567495.1 uncultured bacterium | reverse complement strand
TGGAGTGACGACAAAATCCGGGAAGACCTCCGCAAAACCATCAAGACCGACCCTGTCCTGCTTGCGCCTTTCGTTCCGCGCGAAAAAGTCGAAATTTACGTTTCCGCGTTCGATCGCGTGGTCGGAGCGAAGCGCTCCTTCGGCGTGTGGAAGGCCATGGGGAAGCCGAAGCTGAGGGTCATGCCGTTCGGCCATTACGGCGGGGTCGTTATTTTTCCATACCTGCAGTTTTTATCGGGAAGGGCCTTCAAGAAACATCTGAGGTGACGCTGCGCGGGCTTTTTGTCTTTCGCAGACTGCGATAAATATTTCCCTTCCTGAATTTCCATTCAATGTAATTTGGCCCTGGCCGGGCAGGCTTTTCGTCCCGGCCGTGCGCGGCCTTGCTCCCGGCTTCGGGAAAGACCAGGGCCTGTTTG